>NZ_JBSSLX010000022.1:0-48281 GCF_053890995.1 Micromonospora sp. I033
CGCGCTGGGCAGAGCCGGCGGGTGAGCAAGCTAACGGCGTCTGCCATGCTGGCGCGGTGACCACCACCTGGCGCCACCTGCCCGCCCCGGCGCGCGAGATCGCGCAGGCCGCCACCGAGGCGGTCGACGCCGCCCGGGCCCGGGACGCCGGGGCGTACCAGCCGGCGGTCGAGCGGCTCGCCGCCGCGGACCGGGCCGGGCTGGTGCTCGGCGGGGTGGTCCGGCTGCTACTGGAGGAGAGCCACCCGGACGGGCTGGCCGGCGACGACGTACGCCAGGTGCTGGAGCGCTGCGTCCGGTCCACCGCGACCTGGCGGCCCGACGTCGACCCGCACGTGCTGCTGGTGCTGCTGGCGAGCGCGCTCGGCGTCTACGACCCGGGCGACGACGACGCGCCGCCCGATCCGGCCGCGATCGCCCGGCACGCCCCGCTGCTCGTGGCCGACCTGCTGGCGGCCACCGGACGGCCCCTGGCCGACTACCTGTCGGCGGCGTTCGCCGAGGTCGCGCGCACCGAACTGCACGACTGACCCGTCACGGACTGGCCGCCAGGAAGACGAACGCGGCGAGCAGCACCAGGTGCACCCCACCCTGGAGCACGGTCGCCCGGCCCGGCACCACGGTGAGCACGCCGGTCACCGCGGTCAGCGCGAGCAGCGTCAGCTGGGTGCCGCCCAGGCCCAGCAGCAGCGGGCCGTCCAGCCAGATCGAGGCCAGGGCGATGGCCGGGATGGTCAGCCCGATGCTGGCCATGGCCGAACCGAGCGCCAGGTTCAGGCTGATCTGCACCCGGTCCCGGCGGGCCGCCCGGGCGGCGGCCAGGGTCTCCGGCAACAGCACCAGCAACGCGATGACCACGCCGACGAACGCCTGCGGCAGGTTGGCGGCCTCGACGCCCGCCTCGATCGTCGGGGAGATGGACTTCGCGTCCCCGACCACCGCGACCAGGGCCACCACCAGCAGCGCCAGGCTGGCCAGGGCGGTACGGGTGGACGGCGGGTCGGCGTGCCCGTCGCCGTCGGCGTCCTCGGGCATGATGCTGCCCTCCTGGGTCACCGGCAGGAAGTAGTCGCGGTGCCGGCCGGTCTGCACCATCACGAACAGGCCGTACAGGGCGAGCGAGGCGACCGCCGCGAAGGCGAGCTGCGCGGGGGAGAACTCCGGACCGGGCCGGCTCGTGGTGAAGGTGGGCACCACCATGCTGAGGGTGGCGAGCGTGGCCACGGTGGCCAGCGCCCCGCCGGTGCCCTCCGGGTTGAACACCGCCACCCGGCGGCGTAGCGCGCCGAGCAGCAGCGACAGGCCGAGGATCCCGTTGCAGGTGATCATCACGGCGGCGAAGACGGTGTCCCGGGCCAACGCCTGCGTCTTGTCGCCGCCGCTGATCATCAGCGTGACGATCAGGCCGACCTCGATCACGGTGACCGCCACCGCGAGCACCAGCGAGCCCAGCGGCTCGCCCACCCGGTGCGCCACCACCTCGGCGTGGTGCACGGCCGCCAGCACGGCCCCGGCGAGCAGCGCGGCCACCACCGCGACCAGCGGGCCCGGGAGGTGCCGATCCCAGGTGGCCGCGAGCACCAGGATCGCGACCACGGGGAGGACGGTGGTCCAATCGGTCAGGCGGGATCGGATCTTGGCGGCCATGGCATCAACCTTGCCAGGTGATCGGATCAACCGCCGGTGGCCGGACGCGTGCAGCCCGTCCCGTCGACGGTGTGGGAGCCTGCGGTGGTGTTCCGGGGAACGCCAGAGGCCGCACCCGGTGAACCGAATGCGGCCTCTTACCTCTGGTCGGGGTGGCCGGATTCGAACCGACGACCTCTTCGTCCCGAACGAAGCGCGCTACCAAGCTGCGCCACACCCCGAGGCGTGCCGACAAATAGTAGCCCACCCGCTCCGATGGTCAAACTCGGTACCCCCGGGGTCGTGCGGTCAGCGGGGGATCAGCGTGAGGACGCTCGCCTCCGGCGGGCAGGCGAAGCGCACCGGCGCGGTGGGGTGGGTGCCCAGGCCGGCCGAGACGTGCAGCCAGGAGTCGGAGCCGGGCCAGCGGTGCAGCCCGCGGGCCATCGACCGGGGCAGCCCGCAGTTGGTGACCAGGGCGCCGTAGCCGGGCACGCAGACCTGCCCACCGTGGGTGTGCCCGGCGAGCAGCAGCCCGAAGCCGTCGGCGGCCATCCGGTCCAGCACGGCCGGCTCCGGGGAGTGGGCCAGCGCGACGGAGAGCGCCGCCCCCGGGCTGACCGGCCCGGCCACGGCCGGGTAGTCGTCCCGCTCGATGTGCGGGTCGTCCACGCCGACCAGCTCGATCTCCCGGCCCCCGGCCTTGAGGGTGGTCCGCGCGTTGTTGAGGTCGACCCAGCCGGCGCCGGTGAAGACGTCGCGCAGTTCCTCGTACGGCAGCGGAACGCCCTCGGTGTACTCCCGGTCGGGCAGGAAGTAGGTGAACGGGTTCTTCAGGACCGGCCCGGTGTAGTCGTTGGAGCCGAAGACGAAGGCGCCGGGCAGGTCGAGCAGCGGTTGCAGGGCGCGCAGCACGCCCGGCACCGCGTCCGGGTGGGCCATGTTGTCCCCGGTGACCACCACCAGGTCGGGGTCGAGGGCGGCCAGCGAGGCCACCCAGTCCTGCTTGCGCCGCTGGTTGGGCATCATGTGCAGGTCCGACAGGTGCAGTACGCGCAGCGGCTCGGCGTCGGTCGGGAGCACCGGTACGTCGTACCGGCGCAGGGTGAACATGTTGCGCTCGATGAGCGACGCGTAGGCCAGGGTGGCCGCCCCGGCGACGACGGTCCCGGCCGCGAGCCGGAATAGTGTGCGCTTTCGCATGGCGTTCAGGGTAGTTTGACCGTCCATGAGCACGCTGAAGGACCGTCTCACCGCCGACATGCGCGCCGCCCTCAAGGCGCGCGACGAGCTGACCACCTCCACGCTGCGTATGGCCCTCGCGGCCGTCGGCAACGCCGAGGTCGCCGGCCGGGAAAAGCGCGAGCTCAGCGACGACGAGGTGCTCGCCGTGCTGACCAAGGAGGCGAAGAAGCGCCGCGAGGCGGCCACCGCCTTCGCCGACGCGGGTCGCGCCGAGCAGGCCGGCAAGGAGACCGCCGAGGGCGAGGTGCTGGAGCGCTACCTGCCGAAGCAGCTCTCCGACGACGAGCTGGCCGAGCTGGTCTCGGGGGCGCTCGCCGCGGGCGGCTTCACCGGCAAGGCGCAGATGGGCCCGGCCATGAAGGCGGCCCAGGCCGCGGTGGCGGGCCGGGCCGAGGGCGGCCGCGTCGCCGCCGAGGTACGCCGGCAGCTCGGTCTCTGATCTCCTCCTGACGACGAAGCGGGCGGGCACCCGGTGGGGTGCCCGCCCGCTGGCGTTGCTCGGGTCAGCCGCGTGGTCGGCCCGGTTTGGTGGGGCCGACCGGCGGCGGGACGATCACCCCGCCGGGTCCGGGCTTCGGCTGGTTGCCGCCACCGGCGCTGACCTCGATGGTCACCACGCCGCCCTTGATGGTGCGCCCGTCCGGGCTGGTCCCGGCCGCGGTGCCCTCGGGGCACTCCGACGGGACCTTCTGGCTGGACACCACCGGCTCGAAGCCCGCGCCGCGCAGCCGCGACTTGGCGTCGTCGATGGACTGGCACTTCACACCCGGGATGGACCGCTGGTCGCCCAGGACGATCTTCCCGCTGGGCGGGGTGAAGTCCTTCCGTTCCTTGCCCTTCATGGCGTCCCGCAGCGTCTCGTAGACCGCCGGGTTGATGCCGTTCGGGACGTCGTGGCCCATCTTCTGGTTGGTCTGCGGCCAGTCCGGGTCGGCCTGGATGCCGGCCACCGCGTACTGCTTGGTCATGGCGACCAGGGCCGAGGTCTTGTCCGAGTCGGTGGTGCCGGACTTGCCGGCCACCGGGGCCTTGACGATGCTGTGGACGTTGCCGGCGGTGGCGGTCTTGCACTTGGTGGTCGAGGAGCGGTCACCGACCGGGCAGCGGGCGGCGTCCACGGCGGCCCGGGCCACCTCGGTGCTCACCCGCTGCTCGCAGTGCGGGTTGGCGATGTCGAGCTTCTCGCCGTCCGGGCCGCGGATCTCCTGGACCGGGATCGGCTCGCAGTATTTGCCGTCCGCGGCCAGAGTGGCGTACGCGTTGGCCAGTTCCAGCGGGGTGGTCTGCGAGACGCCCAGGGTGAACGCGCCCCACTGGTGCGCGGCGTCCTTGTTCGCGGCGAACTTGGCGTCGTTCGACGCCCGGAAGCTGATGCCGAGCTTCTGCGCGGCCTTCACCACGTTCTCCGCGCCGACCTGCTGCTGGAGCGCGACGAAGTAGGTGTTGACGGAGAAGCCGAACGCGCTCCACATGTTGTGCACGCCGGCCATCGACTTCGAGGCGTTCGTGGGGCAGTAGAAGTGCGTGCCCGGGCAGGCGGCGTCGTTGCCCGAGTCGATGATGTATTCCGACTTGAACTGCGGCTGCGCGTTGATCGTGTAGTCGAGCGGGTAGCCCTTCTCCAGGGCCGCCACCAGCGTGAAGATCTTGAAGGTCGAGCCGGCCTGGTAGCCGGTGATGCCGCCGCCGCCACTGATCAGCGGGTTGACCGTGTTCGGGCGGTTGCCCCGGATGTTCTTCTTGGCCTTCTTCGGATCGCTGGAGATCTTGTTCTGCGGGCGGTTCGGGTCGTCGAGCTTGAAGTTGCGGTTCACCGCGACGGCGCGGACCCGGCCGCTGCCCGGCTCGACGACGGCGACCATCCGGGCCGCCTTGTTGTCCTCGCTCAGGTGGTTGCGGACCGCCTTGTCGGCGGCCTTCTGCGCCTGCACGTCGAGGGTGGTGGTGATGGTGTAGCCACCGCTCTTCAGCCGCCGCTCCCGGTCGTAGGAGGTGGCGCCGAAGGTCTCCTGCTGGAGCCACCAGCGGTAGAAGTAGTCGCAGAAGAAGCCCCAGGACCGGGTGTTGGTGGAGACGCAGCCGTTCGGCGTGCGCTTCGACTTGACCTGGAGCTTGATCTTCTTGGCCTGGTCGGCCTGCTCCTGGGTGATGGCGCCGGTCTGCACCATGTTGTCGATGACGTAGTCGCGCCGGCCGACCGCCTCCGGGTAGCCGGCCGGGGTGGTGGGGTCGAACGCGGTCGGCGCCTTCACCATGCCGGCGAGCATCGCCGACTCCTGGATGTCGAGCTTGCTCGGCACCTTGCCGAAGTAGACCTGGCTGGCGGCGTAGATGCCGTACGCGCCGTTGCCGAAGGCGGCGATGTTCAGGTAGCGCTCCAGGATCTCGTCCTTGGAGAGTTCCTTGTCGATCTGGAGCGCGTAGCGCATCTCGCGCAGCTTGCGGGCGCTGGTGTCCTCGGTCGCGGCGACCACGTCGGCCGGGTGGGTGGCCGAGTAGGAGATGGCCAGCCGGACGTACTGCATGGTGAGCGTCGACGCGCCCTGCCGCTGGGCCCCGGACTGGTTGTTGACGAACGCCCGGGCCACGCCGTTGAGGTCCACGCCGTTGTGCTTGTAGAAGTCGTGGTCCTCGGCCGCGATGATGGCCTTCTGCATGATCGGCGAGATGTCCTTGAGCTTCACGTCGCGCCGGTTCTCGTCGTACATGGTGGCCAGCGGGGTCTTGCCGTCGGCGGCGAGCAGGTAACTGATCTGCGGGGCCCGGGCCACCGTCAGTTCCTTGGGGAGCGCGCCGAAGGTCTCGGCGCCAGCCTTGGCGGCAAGGCCGGACATCGCCACCGCGGGGAAGGCCGCCGCCGCGACCACCACGCCGGCCAACAGGCCACAGATGAGTAGCGATGCGGCGTTGGTCAGCACGTTGTGGTCACGTTTCCGCATCCAGGTCACCTCGACAGGGTACGCGAGTAGGGAACGAGGGGCGCGCGGGGAAGTTTCCCCATTTCCTGCGCGCGCCGGCCTCGTTGTGCTAAACGCACGAACCCCGGTGCGTGGTTGCGTGAAACCTGGCAGAAGTCTCCTCCGAACGGGGGAGTGGCGCAGCGTTTTCCCGTACTCGGGCGGGGTAGACGGCGGGCGAAAGCCCGGGAAGCCGGGAGTGTCCGGAATGATGGATTTCGCCGACAACGTTGCGTAATCGGGCGACTACACAGCATGATGGTGGCGGCGACAGCAGCCACACGTCGTCCGCGCCGCCCTGGGGAGGCCGGCCCGGACGACCGGGGGGGAATTTGACGGCTGGTCGCGCGAAGTCGGTAGGTACTGCAAGGGGGGACGTGTACAGATGGGCATGATCACTGACTGGCCGTCACTGGCGGCGTGTCAGAACGGGGACCCGGACGCGTTGTTCGTACAGGGCGCCGAACAGAACGTGGCGAAAAGGATCTGCCGGAGTTGCCCAGTTCGGTACGAGTGCCTGGCCGACGCGCTCGACAACCGGATCGAGTTCGGTGTGTGGGGTGGCATGACCGAACGCGAGCGGCGGGCGTTGCTGCGCCGTCACCCGCAGGTGACCAGCTGGCGCAAGATGTTCGAGGCGGCCATGAAGAAGAACGCCAAGGAGAAGGCCGGTCGGGACAAGGTCCTCGTGACCACGGCCAACTGACCGACGCGCCGGTCGGTCCGCGCCTCAGCGCCGGCTGATCGCCTCGCCGATCGTCCGCAGCCCGTCGACGTCGTGCACGTCGGCGGGCTGCGCCGTCACCGACACCGCCGGCACCGCCGGGAACTCCTCCGTGAACCGGGCCGCCACCCGCTGCTCGCGTACCGCCTGCTCGGCGAGCGCGGCGTGCGCCCGCAGCACCTCGGCGGCACCCTCGTGCCCGCCCGTGCCGGCCAGCCGCTCCGCGGCGGCCAGGCTGTCCGCTGCGGACAGCTCCGGCACCGCCGGCCGGTGCACCCGGTTGAGCACCAGGCCGGCCAGCGGCATCCGCTCGGAGCGCAGCCGGCCGGCGAAGTAGGCGGCCTCCCGGACCGCGTCCGGCTCCGGCGCCGCGACCAGCAGGAACGCCGTCTCCCGGGCCTGGAGGATGCGGTACGTCTGCTCGGCCCGCTGCCGGAAACCGCCGAACATCGAGTCCAGCGCGGCGACGAAGCCGGACAGGTCGGTGAGCAGTTGCGCGCCGATCACCTTCTGCACCACCTTCGAGAACATCCCGAAGCTGGCCGTCACGAAGCTGAACATGCTCCGCCCGCCGGAGCGGGCCGGGGCGAGCAGCAGCCGCAGCATCCGGCCGTCGAGGAACCGGGAGAGCCGGGCCGGCGCGTCAAGGAAATCCAGCGCCGAGCGGGACGGCGGGGTGTCCACCACGATCAGGTCCCACTCGCCCCGGGCGTGCAGCTGGCCCAGCTTCTCCATCGCCATGTATTCCTGCGTGCCGGCGAAGGTGGAGCTCATGGCCTGGTAGAAGGGGTTGGCGAAGATCTCCGCCGCCTTCGCCGGATCGGTGTGCTGGAGCACCACGTCGTCGAAGGTGCGCTTCATGTCGAGCATCATGGCGTGCAACTGGCCGCCGCTGGACTCGACGTCGATCCCCTTGACCTGGCGCGGGGTGTTGTCCAGCTCGGTCAGGCCGAGCGACTGGGCCAGCCGGCGGGCCGGGTCGATGGTGAGCACCACCGTCCGCCGGCCGTGCCGCTCGGCCGCCCGCAGCGCCAGCGCCGCCGCGGTGGTCGTCTTGCCCACTCCGCCCGCCCCGCAGCAGACCACGATCCGCACGCCGGGGTCGGCGAGGATCTGGTCGACGTCCAGCGGTGGCGCCGCGTCTTCGGAAGGCACCAATCGAGCGTATCGGGCCTGAGGGTCTCTCTGCTCCGTGCCGGCCGCAGGTGTGAGTCAATCCGCCCGGACGAGCGTCTCGGCCAGCGTCGCCAGCCCCGCCCGGTCGACCCCGCCGGGCAGCAGCGGCAGCTCGGTCAGGGGCAGGCCCAGCTCCACCAGGTCGGCGCGGAGCGAGTCCTCCAGCTCCCGGCGTACCTGCTGGTCGCGGGCCTCCGCGGCGAGGCCGGCCACGGTGCGGGCGTCGGTCGGCAGGCCGGCGGCGGCCAGCCCGCGCTTCAGCTCGGCGCTGGTCACCGGGCGGCCGGCCGGCACCGGGGGCCGGGCTCCGTTGACGATCACCCGGCCGACCGGGAAGCCGAGCTTGGTCAGCTCGGCGATGGCGTCGACGGTCTCCTGGACCGGCATCTCCTCCAGCAGCGTGACCACGTGCACCGCGGTCATCGGTGAGCGGAGCAGCGCGGAGACCCCCTCGCTCTGGGTCTTGATCGGGCCGACCTTGGCCAGCCGGGCGGTCTCCGCCGTGACGTTGAGGAAGCGGCCGATCCGTCCGGTCGGCGGCGCGTCCAGCACCACCGCGTCGTACGTCCGGCGCTGCCCGCTGGTGCGGGTGGTCGCCTCCTTGACCTTGCCGGTGAGCAGCACGTCCCGCAGGCCCGGCGCGATGGTGGTGGCGAAGTCGATCGCGCCGAACTTGCGCAGCGCCCGGCCGGCCGCGCCGAGCTTGTAGAACATGTCCAGGTACTCGAGGAGCGCCTCCTCGGCGTCCACGGCCAGGGCGCGCACCTCGCCGCCGCCCGGGGCGTCGGCCAGGTGCCGCTCCTCGTAGGGCAGCGGGTCGGTGCCGAACAGCTGGGCGATGCCCTGCCGCCCCTCCACCTCGACCAGCAGGGTGCGCCGGCCGCCGGCGGCCAGCCCGAGGGCCAGCGCCGCCGCCACGCTGGTCTTGCCCGTGCCGCCCTTGCCGGTCACCACGTGCAGGCGGGCCGGCCATCTGCCGGCGGACTCGGCCGGCTGCTCAGTCGCTGCCACCCGTCGAGCCTATCCAGCCGCCGCGGTCAGGCGACCTCGCAGACCCACCAACCCGTCTTCCGCACCACGGTGAAGCGCAGCTCCTGGTCGGCCACCTTCTCGTCGGCGGTGGTCATGGTGACCTTGGTGCTGACCGTGGCCCGGTCCCCGGTCTGGTTGTCCACCTTCGGGGTGGTCCAGCGGAACCGCGGGCTCTGGTACTGCCCGGCGTACTTCCGCACCTCGGCGATCTTGGCGGCGATCTTCTCGTCGTCGCGCGAGGCGGAGCAGACGAAGGTGGCCGCCTTGCGGGCGTCCCGATCCTGGTAGACCGCGGTGAGGAAGCCGTCCACCGCGACCGTCGGCTCCTTGGCGCCCTGACCGTCCTCGGCCTGCCGCAGGGTGAGGAACGCGGCCGTGCCGCCACCGCCGCAGAGCAGGATGGCCGCGGCCAGCACGATCGAGGCGATCAGCACGCCACGCCGCTTCTTCGGGGCCGCCGGTTGCGGGTACGGCGGGTAGCCGGGCGCCGGGGCGGGCAGGGCCCCGGGGGCCGGCGCGGCGCCGGCGGGCGGTTCGTGGTGGGCGGGACCTCCGGGCGAGCCGGCGGCGCCACCGATGGGCGGTTGGGTCATGTCTTCCCCCGGAGTGCGGCGCGCCGCCGCCGCCCCAGGCGACGGACACGGGATCGAGCGTGGCGGGCGAGCAGGGGCGCTCGTCCAGACCGGAAGGGTAGCGGTCGGCGGGCGGGTTGCCAGCCCCGCGTACGCCGCGCCGCGCCACGCCGGGCGTGAACCCGCCGTCACGTTCCCGATCGGGAATGTGTCGCATATGTGACTGGAGGTGATCGGCTCTGCGCGTCCCGTTGCCGGGACTCCGCGCAGGTCCTACGTTCGTCGCGACGCGGGGGCCGGACCGGGCGAAGGTGCCGAGCCGGATGGTGGTGACGGTGAACAGGAACGACGCCCGGAGGCAGCGGATGCGCGACGCGGAGAACATTCCCCGAGCCCAGTTTCCCCCCGGCGAGCGGGCGGGACGGCCCGGCGACGCCGAGGGGCCCGGCACGGGAGGGCCGTTCAACGAGCGGTCGTACCGCCCGCCGGCCGAGGTGGTCCGCACCCTGGTCCGGCCGGCCGGGCGGGGCCGGGACGAGGACGAGCCGGGCTACGTCATCCACCTGCCCGTCCGGGTTCCCGACCTGGCCGCCGCCACCGCGCTCGCCGGCACCGTGGCCACCTCGCTGGGCTTCCTCACCGAGCTGGACGCCGGCGAGACCACCGTGTCCACGGCCGACGACCAGAACAACCGGCACCGGGTCTTCTGCGACCTGCTGCTGCCCGACCGCACCCGGTGCCCGCAGCGGTACGAGCACGAGGGCCCCTGCGGCGAGCCGTCCGGTACGCCCGGGCAGCGTCCCGCGTCCTCGTAGCGGCGCCGGACCGTAGGCTGTGCCTGACCGAAGTACATGCCAGGCAAGGGAGCCTCTACCCGATGCAGAAGTGGGAATACGCCACGGTCCCGTTGCTGGTCCACGCGACCAAGCAGATCCTCGACAACTGGGGCGAGGACGGCTGGGAGCTGGTTTCCGTGGTTCCCGGGCCGAACCCGGAGCAGCTCGTCGCCTACCTGAAGCGTCCGAAGGGCTGAGGCGGATGAGCAACGGACCGCACGCGAAGCTCGCGGAACTGGGCCTGACCCTGCCCGAGGTGGCGGCGCCGCTGGCCAGCTACGTGCCGGCCGTCCAGTCCGGGCAGCACGTCTACGTCTCCGGCCAGCTCCCGCTCGCCGAGGGCAAGCTGCTCGCCACCGGCAAGGTCGGCAACGGCGTCTCCGCCGAGCAGGCGAAGGACCTGGCGCAGCGGTGCGCGCTGAACGCGCTCGCCGCGATCGACTCGCTGGTCGGCCTGGAGAACGTGGTCAAGATCGTGAAGCTGACCGGCTTCGTGGCCAGCGCGCCCGGCTTCACCGGCCAGCCCGGCGTGGTCAACGGCGCCTCCGAGCTGTTCGGCGCCGTCTTCGGCGAGGCCGGCCGGCACGCCCGCAGCGCGGTGGGCGTGGCCGAGCTTCCCCTCGACGCCCCCGTCGAGGTCGAGGTCATCGTCGAGGTCGCCTGACGCTCCGTACCCGCGATCTTGCGGTGCCGGGTGGGCAGACGGCCCGCAAGGGGACATAACCCGTTCCGGAACTGCAAGATCGCGGGAGGTGGCGGGCGGGGTCGTACGATCGCTGCCATGGGGCCTGTGACCGGAGCCGCCGGGGCGCTCGCGGACGAGCTGCCGGAGTGGGTGACGCTGGTGCGTGCCCCGAACCCGGGGCCGATGACGCTCGACGGCACGAACACCTGGGTGCTGCGTGCCCCGGGCGCGGAGCACGCCGTCGTGGTCGACCCCGGTCCGGCCGACGAGGAGCACCTGGCCGCGCTCGCCGCGCACGGCCCGGTCGGCTTCGTGCTGATCACCCACGGGCACGCCGATCACACCGAGGGCGCGCCGCGGCTGAGCGAGCTGCTCGGCGGGGCGCCGGTCCTCGCCGTCGACCCGGCGTACACGGTGGGCGCCGCGCCGCTGACCCCGGACGCCGCGCTCGACGCCGGCCTGGAGATCCGCCTGCTGAGCACGCCCGGGCACACCGCCGACTCGGTCTGCTTCCTGGCCGGGCACGGCGACGAGCGGGTCGTGCTCACCGGCGACACCATCCTCGGGCGGGGCACCACCGTGGTCGCCCACCCGGACGGGCACCTCGGCGACTACCTGTCGAGCCTGGAGCTGCTCGCCACGTACCGGGGGATCCCGGCGCTGCCGGGGCACGGCCCGGCGCTGGCCGACTGCGGCGCGGCGGCCGAGTTCTACCTGGCCCACCGGCGGGCCCGGCTCGATCAGGTCCGCGCGGCGGTCGCCGCCGGCGCGACCACCGCGCCCGAGGTGGTCGAGCGGGTCTACGCGGACGTCGACCGGTCGCTGTGGTGGGCCGCCGAATGGTCGGTCCGGGCCCAGTTGGAGTACCTCGGGGTGCCGTCCCGGGAATCCGGCACCGGGGCAACGGGGTTGGAGCAACCGTGACCTGCCCGGTGTGTGGAACCGTCGCCGTACCCGGCGCGCGGTTCTGCCACAACTGCGGAGCCGCGCTGCCGGCCGCCGCCACGCTGCCCGCCGCCGAGCGGCGGGTGGTCACCGTGCTCTTCGGCGACCTCTCCGACTTCACCTCCTGGTCGGAGGACCTCGACCCGGAACGGGTCGGCGCGGTCACCGACCGGGTGCTGGCCGCCCTGGCCGGCGCGGTCAAGACCTTCGGCGGGCACGTCGACAAGCTCACCGGCGACGGGATCATGGCGGTCTTCGGCGCGCCGGTGGCGCACGAGGACGACGCCGAGCGGGCCGTCCGGGCCGCGCTCTCCATGCAACGGGCGGTCCGCCGGGTGCTCGACGACGAGCGGGGCGGCGGCGCGCCGCTCGGCCTGCGGGTCGGGCTGAACACCGGCGACGTGATCGCCGGCATCCAGGCCGCCATCGAGTACACGGTCATCGGCGACACGGTGAACACCGCGGCCCGGCTGGCCGACGCCGCCGCCGTCGGCGCGGTCTACGCCGGCGCGCGCACCTCCGCCGCCACCCGGCACGTCGCCTCGTGGCGGGCGCTGCGGCCGCTGCGGCTCAAGGGCAAGCGCGAGCCGGTGGAGGCGTACGAGCTGCTGGGCCTGCTGGACGCGCCGGGCACCCGGTCCGGCCTCGGCGACGAGGCGCCCTTCGTGGGCCGGGAGACCGAGATCGGCCGGGTCGCCGGCCGGCTCGCCGAGGTGATCGACCGGGGCGAGCCGCGGGTGCTGCTGATGACCGCCGAGGCGGGGATCGGCAAGTCCCGGTTCGCCGCCGAGGTGGAACGCCTCGCCGCCGGCTACGACGTCGGCGCCGGCCGGTACGCCGCGCACACCGGCGCCCGGGTGCTCTCCGTCCGCTGCGCCGCGTTCGGCGAGCGACGCCGGCTCGCGCCCCTCGCCGACCTGGTCCGCGCGGCGGTCGGCCTGCCCAACGACGCCGCCACCGCGCTCACCCGGCCGGCCGTCGAGGAGCGGCTGCGCCGCCTCGGGCAGCGCCTGGCCCGGCTCCCCGGCGACCTGCCCCCGCTCGCCGTGGACCAGCTCCTGGCCCTGCTCGGGTACGCCGAACTGCCCGCCGCCAGCGAGAACGGCGAGTGGAACGCCGCCTCCCCGCCGCCGGACGCCGAGGCGGTGCCCAACGCGGTCGCCGAGCTGCTCAGCGCGCTCGCCCTGGAGGCGCCGCTGGTGATCGTGGTGGACGACCTGCACGACGCCACGGCGGAGACGATCAAGTCGCTCGCGCTGACCCTCCACCGGCTCGGTGGCCCGGTGCTGGTGCTGCTGCTCGGCCGGCCCGAGCTGGTGCGGACCGCCGGCGCGCTGACCCGGGTCGCGGACGCCGAGGTGCACGCGCTGCCCCCGCTGCGCGGCGCCGACGCCTCCCGGCTGCTCACCAGCTACCTGGGTGGCGGCAAGCTGTCGCCGGCCGACGCCGACCGGCTGCTCGCCACCGCCCAGGGCAACCCGTTCTACCTGGCCGAGCTGGTCACCCTGCTGATGGAGCGCGGTGCGCTGACCGCCGGCCCGGGGCGGGACGCCAACGTCGGCTGGCGGCTGGCGCCCGGCTCGCTGGGCAGCCGGCTGCTCTCCCGGGACCTGGCCGCCGTGCTCGCCGCGCGTATCGACGCGCTGCCGCCGGACGCCCGCTCGGTGCTGCGGGACGCCGCGGTGGTCGGCGACGCGGTGCCCGGCGGCGCGCTGGAGGCGCTGCGCGAGCAGCGCGTCGGGCGGGACGGCCGGCCGGCCGCGGTGGCCGCGGTCGAGCTGGACCGGGCCGTGGAGGAGCTGCTGCAACGCCGCATGCTGCACCGCTCCCGCACCGGGTTCGCCTTCGCCACCCCGCTGATGCGCGAGGCCGCGTACGCCGGGGTGAGCAAGGCCGAGCTGGCCGAGCGGCATGCCGCGCTGGCCCGCTGGGCCGCCCCGGAGAGCGCCGAGGGCGTCGCCACGCCGCCCGGCGGGTTCACCGAGTCCGCCCGGGACGACTTTGTCGCCGAGCACGTCGAGCGGGCCGCCGGGCTCGCCGACGCCGTCAAGCTCCGCCCGGACGCGCCGGCCCGGGCGGTGGTCCCGCTGGGGGTGGCCGCGCTGGGCCGGGCCGCCCGCCGCGCGCTGCGGTCGGGGGAGCCGGCGCTGGCCGTCGAGTACGCCGAACGCGCCGCCGAGCTGGCCCGCGACGGGGTGCCGCTGGCCGACCGGGTGGTGCACGCCCGGGCACTCCTCCAGATCGGCCGCCCGACCGACGCGCTCGCCTTCGCCGAGAAGATCGCCGCCAACGCCGGCGACGCGGCGGCCACCCGGACCAGCGCCCTGCTGCTGGCCGGGCAGGCCCACCAGACCCTGGGCGACGCCGCCCGCGCCGAGCGGAGCTGGCAGGAGGCGTTGCAGGTGGCCACGGCCGCCAACCTGCCGACCATGCGCGCCTCCGCCATGCGCCGGCTCGGCATGGCCGACTTCATCGCCGGCCGGCTGGGTCAGGCGAGCAGCCGGCTGGCCGCCTCCTACCAGGTCAGCCTCGCCGCCAAGGACCCGCGCGGGCAGGCCTGGTCGTTGCAGAACCTCGCCTGGGTGACCACCACCCGGGGCGACTTCGCCGGCACCGACGCGGTGCTCGGCCGGGCCGCCCGGCTCTTCGCCGAGCTGAAGGACCCGTACGGGCGGGCCTGGCTGCGCGGCACCACCGCGTTCGCCCGGCTGCTCGCCGGCCGGCTCCGCGAGGCGTGCCGGATGGCGCAGGTGTTCCTGCCGTTCGGCGAGCGGGTCGGCGAGGCGTGGGCGGTGGGCACGCTCCGCGCCGTCGAGGCGTACGCCACGGCCGAGCTGGGTGAGCTGGCCGAGGCGGACCGCGCGGCCCGCCGGGCGTACCGGGAGTTCGCCGAGGTCGGCGACGACTGGGGGCAGGGCTTCGCGCTGGTCGTGCGCGGGGTGGTGGCCCGCGGGCTGGGCGAGCCCGAGCACGCCGCCGACCTGCTCACCGACGCGCTCGCCTACGCCGACCGCACCGCGCACCCGCTGCTCACCGGGATGGCCGGGACCATGCGCGGCTTCGTGGCGCTGGACATGGGCGACGCGGGGACCGCCGAGCGGGAGGCCCGGTCGGTGCTGACCACGGTGGAGCCCCACAATCCGCAGGCCCCCGCCCAGGTGGCGCCCCGGGTGCTGCTCGCCATGGCCCGGCTCGCCGCCGGCGACCCGGCGACCGCGGTGGGGCTGCTCGCGCCGGTCGCCACCGCCGCCGCGAACAGTCCGTCGCTGCTCTTCTCCCGTCGGCAGACCATGGCCCGGTACGCCTCCGCGCTGCTCGCCCACGGCCAGCGCGAGCAGGCGCTGGACTGGGCGCAGCGGGCGGTCTCCGCCCCGGCCGAGGACGTGCGCAGCCAGGTCATCGCGCGGATGGTGCTGGCCGAGGCGCTGGCCGCCTGCGGCCGCCCGGCCGAGGCGCTGGCCAGCGCCGAGGAGGCGGTACGGCTGGCGTACGCCACGGAGCAGCGCAGTGAACGGGCCGTCGCCGACGCGCTCCGCACCCGCCTCGCCGGGGGCTGATCCCGCCGCCGGTTCTGCCGGTTCCGGGGATGTGCCCGTCGGAGGCGGCGGTTAGCGTGGGGGGCCAGGGAGGGCCGCCCACGTCGACGGCCGCGGGTTGGGGAGGAACGATGAGGCTGCCGCGCTCCGGCGCCGGCTGGACGATCGCGGTCTTCGGGCTCCTGGCGCTGCTGCTCGGCGCGCTGGGGCTGATCTGGCCGGAGACGCAGCTGCGCCTGCTCGGCTTCGAGGTGCCGGCCGAGCGCGCCCCGGGTGACTACACCGGCACGTTCCTCACCGCGTCCTCGATGGCCTCGTTCAACATGGGCGTCTACTACCTGCTCGCCGTGGCCACCGAATGGCGGCCGTTCTACCGGTTCACCGTCTGGTTCCGGCTGGTCACCTTCACCGTCTTCAGCATCGCGGTGCTCTCCGACGTCGCCCCGGACCGGTTCTTCGGGGTGGCCGCCTGGGAGGGCCTGGGCGCGGTGGCGACCGCCGTCGGCCTGTGGTGGGACGCCCGCCGGGCGGCCGCCGGGCCGGCCGGGTCGGGTGCGCCGGACGACACCGTCGCGGGCCCGGACGCGGTGCCGGCGACCGACGCGGTGCGCTGAGCGACCGGAACCGTTGGGTATTTTCGAGCCGTGACCGAGACCCCGCCCGGCGCCCTGCGGCTGCCCATCGTGCCCGGTCTGACCGACCTGGAGGTCTTCGCCCGGGGTGGCTACGCCACCGTCTACCGGGCCACCCAGATCTCGGTGGGGCGTGAGGTCGCCGTCAAGGTGGAGAACCGCACGCTGGACAGCGAGCGGGACCAGGCGCGCTTCCTGCGCGAGGCGCGGGCCGCCGGCAAGATGTCCTCCCACCCGCACGTGGTGGACCTCTTCGACGTCGGGGTCACCGTCGACCAGCACCCCTACCTGATCATGGAGCTCTGCGACGGCTCGTACGCGGAGCGGATGCGCAGGCGCCCGTTGGGTGCCGTGGAGGCCCGTGACCTCGGTGTGAAGATCGCCGACGCGCTGGCCCACTCGCACGCGGCCGGGGTGCTGCACCGGGACGTGAAGCCGGCCAACATCCTCTACTCGCACTTCAACCCGGCGGTGCTGGCCGACTTCGGGCTGGCGGTGCTGGCCGAGGTGCGCGACGCCTCGGTCACGCTGGAGGTGCTCACCCCGGCGTACGCGCCGCCGGAGATGTTCAGCCACAGCCCGCCCAGCCCGGCGGTCGACGTCTACGCGCTGTGCGCCACCCTCTACGCGGTGATGCACGGCCGCCCGCCCCGGTGGCAGTCCGAACGCAACCCGAGCCTGGTCACCGTGCTGGAGATGTTCCAGCAGCCGATCCCCGGCCTGCCCGGGGTGCCCGACGAGCTGGTCGACGTGCTGCGGCTGGGCATGGCCAACGACCCGGGCGAGCGCCCCTCCGCCGTCGAGCTGCGCGGCATGCTCGCCGCGCTGCCGCTGGACCCGGGCGCCGCCCCGGTGAGCGGCGCGCCGTACCCGGGCGGGCCGGTCAGCGGCGGCCCGACCACCGGCGGCCACCCGCTGGCCCGCACCGGCCAGCCGAGCCCCCGGCCGCCGGCGGAGGACGCCCACCCGACCGTGCCGACCCGCGGCCGGCGCTGGCCGCGCCGCTGGTTCCTGGGCGGGGCGGGCATGCTCGCGCTGGCCGCCTCGGCCGGCGCCGGCGCCTGGCTGGCCGGCGGCGGGCCGACCGTGGTGTCACCGACGCCGGTGGCCAGCGGGGCGGTCGAGCCGTCCGGGGCGCGGGTGCTGCCCGGCTGCGCGGCGGGCGACGTCCGGCTGCCGGCGGGCGCCCACTGCGCGTCCGAACTGGAGTGTTACGGGCCGGTGCGGCTGCGCCGCGACCGGGCCGAGGCGACCCGGGTGCCGTGCGACGGCCGGCACACCTGGGAGACCTACGTCGAGGGCGACCTGCCGGCCGCGCTGGCCGGCGCCGGCCACGACGCGGTGGTCGCCGACCCGGCGGTCCAGCGCGTCTGCAGCGTCAGCACGTTCCGGCTGACCAGTGGCATCCGGCAGGTGACCGGCTGGAACCTGGAGGTGCTGCCGCCGGCCGGGACGGGCCTGGACCGCACCTACCGGTGTCTGGCGGGGCGGGGCGTGGACGCGCTGGCCGTGCCCACCCTCACCGGTCGCTGACCCCGTTCGCCGCCCGCTGCTGCCGCACCGCCCGCGGGTCGAGCGTCCCCAGCGTCTCGGCGTCCACCGGGTAGCCGCCACCGGACTCCCGCAGCTCCCGGACCGCCCGCGGGTCGAGCGTCTCCAACGTGTCGGCGTCACCCGCGTAGCCGTCGGGCGTGCGCAGCCGCCGGACGGCCCGGGGGTCGATCGCCTCCAGCGTGTCGGCGTCCACTCCGTACGCGGCGGGGGACGGCCACTCCTCGGTCGGGGCGTCGGCGCTGCGGGGGGCCTGCCGGGCGGCGGTCACCGTCACCCCGGCGATCATGCCGAGCAGGACACAGACCAGGGCCAGCACCACCGACAGGATGCCGGCGGGGCGCCACACCGCCAGCGTCACCAGCGCCGCGACCGCCGCCAGCGACGCGACGACGGCCTTGACCCGCGCATCGGGCTTCGGGAACGAACTCACCCGACAAGCATGGCCCAGGGCGTCGACCTGTCAACCGCCGGACCGGGACGGCGTCCCGCCGGACCCGTCTCCGGCCGGCTCACCCTCCAGGATGGAGGAGGCAAAAAACGTCGATCAAGAAAAATTCGTTACATCAATCGGCAATCTGTCGCTTCTGTCCGCGTATGGCGGGCCGCTCCGGTTGGTCGTGATCCCTAAAGTGACGGGGGTCGAGGTCTCCTCGACGGACCACGTTCCCCACCGGAAGGCAGCCACATGCCACGTGCACACCGGTCCCTCACCGCAACTGGGATCGCCGGCATCGTCCTCGCCGGATCGGCGGTCTGGCCCGCCGCGGCGGCGGCCGCGACGCCGCAGCCGCCGGCGTACGACCGGACCAGCGCCGCCGAGGCGCGCCGGGTCGACCGCGTGCCCACGCCGAAGCTCGACTGGTACGCCTGCTACGACTACGCCGAGTGCGCCACCGTCCGGCTCCCGCTGGACTACGACAACCCGAAGGGGGCCACCACCGAGGTGGCGGTGCTCCGGGTGAAGGCCCGAGACCAGCAGCACAAGATCGGCAGCCTGTTCCTCAACCCGGGCGGCCCGGGCGGCTCCGGCACCAGCATCGCGCTGGCCGCGCCCTACTTCCTCGGCGACGACCTGCTCGACCGCTTCGACATCGTCGGCGTCGACCCGCGCGGCGTCGCCGCCAGCGACAACGTCAAGTGCTTCCCGTCCGTGAAGGACCAGACCCGGGCGTACGCCGGGTTGACCGTCGCCTTCCCGTACACGAAGGCCGAGGAGAAGGCGTACCTCGCCGCGTCGAAGGCGGTCGGCCGGGGCTGCTCGACCACCGGCAGGCCGCTGACCGGCGCGGCGTCCACCGCCGAGGTGGCCCGCGACATGGACGTGCTGCGCCGGGCGGTCGGCGACAAGAAGCTCAGCTACCTGGGCTTCAGCTACGGCAGCGCGCTGGGGCAGTACTACGCCAACATGTTCCCGGACCGGTTCCGCGCCCTGGTGGTCGACGGCGTGCTCAACCCGAACGCCTGGGTCGGCCAGGGCAAGGCCCGCAACCTGCTCCAGGAGACCCGGCTGCGCAGCGCCGACGGCGCGTACCGGGCGCTGCACGAGATCCTGATCCGGTGCGCCAAGGCCGGCGCGGAGAAGTGCGCGCTGGCGTCCGCCGGCGACCCGGTCGCCACGTACGAGACGGTGGCGCAGCGGCTGCGCAAGAAGCCGCTGGTGGTGGACGACCCGGATCTCGGGCAGTTCACCGTGAGCTACGCCGACTTCGTCGGCGCCACCCTCAGCTACCTCTACGACCCGAGCGGCTGGCAGTACATCGTGGACCTCACCGGTGAGTTGCTGGTGCTGACCGACCCGGCCGCCGTCGCCCCGGCCCGGGCGGAGGCGCGCACCGCGCTGGCCCAGCGGGCGGCCGAGGCCCGCCGGCAGCGAGGCTACGACTTCCCGTACGACAACGGGCTGGAGACCTTCCTGACCGTCGACTGCACCGACGCCTACCACCCGAAGAGCGCGGACGCCTGGCCGGCGCTGTCGGCCAGGGAGGACAAGCGGGCGCCGTACTTCGGCCGGGCCTGGGCCTGGGGCACGGCGCCCTGCGCCCGCAACACCTGGACGGTGCGGGACGAGGACGCCTTCACCGGCCCGTTCAACCGGACCACCGCGGCCCCGGTGCTGGTGGTCGGCAACTACTGGGACCCGGCGACCAACTACCAGGGCGCGGTCAGCTCGGCGAAGCTGCTGCCGAACAGCCGGCTGCTGAGCAGCGACAGCTGGGGGCACACCGCCTACGGCACCTCGGCGTGCGCGACCGGCGCGGTCGACGCGTACCTGCTCAACGGGACGCTGCCCGCCAACGGCACGCTCTGCACCGGTGACGCGCAGCCGTTCCAGGACGAGCCGGCGGCCACCCGGGCGGAGGCGTCGAAGAGCGACCTGGCCCGGGCCGGCGAGCCCGGCCGGGGCGAGCCGAAGCGGCTGCCGCCGGTGGTCGCGCCGCTGCCGGCGGTCGGCACGCTGACCGTCCGCTGACGGACCCCCGGGGTACGGCGGGTGATCGGGCATCCGCCGTACCCCGGGCTCTCGTCAGACGGCCTCCTCGGCCAGCGCGTCACGCAGCAGGTCGGCGTGCTCGGCGGCCGTGGTCAGCTCGTCGGCGACCGGGGAGGCCGCATCGGCCACCGCGGCCTCCCACAGCAGTCGCGCCGGTGTGCCGTCGGCCAGCCAGCGCCGCACCACCCGCTTCGCGTCCTCGGGCAGGGATCCGGGACCGCCCCACGACCAGGAGTCGACGACCTCGGCCAGGTGCCGCGCCGGCACCTCGCCCGTGAGCTCGGTGAAGTCCGCGAGATACGTGCCGACGTCGAGGCCGAGGGTGGCGACGGCCGTCAACAGGTCCCAGGCCGGGTTCGTGGACGGCCAGGACGTCAGGGTCCAGCGCCACCACACCCGGTAGAAGCCGACGACCGCGCTCCGCTCGGCGGGCGACCGGTCCTGCCAGCGCGCGCTGATCCGCTCGGCCACCAGCTCCGGGTACCACCAGTCGGCCATCTCTCCGCCGGCATACGCTTCCAGCAGCCGGGGTGCCAGGTGCGGCAGCTCGGTCCCGTCACCCCACGTGCCCGGGTTGGACAGGTAGGTGCCGAGCTGGTCCGGGGTGAGCGCGCGCAGCGGCGTACGCAGGAAGGCGTCCACCTCCTCGGGGTCGACGCAGTGGTCGCACGCCTCGGCCATCCCGGGCGGCAGGGCGTGGTGGGCGAAGGCGGCGTAGAGCCGGTCCTTCGCCCGCTCCAGGTCCGGCGGAAACATGCCGCAAGTCTCCCAGTCCGCCGCGGCGGGACACTGTGCAGCCGGTGCGGCGGGTTAGAGTACGGCGGCACCTCGCCCTGGCCGATCCCGGGCCGACATGCGAGGAGCACTTCCGCCGCCGTGATCCGCCCCCCTCTGGCGACCGGCGGCCCTCGACCTCCGACCAAGAGGATTCTCGACAGCCATGTCAAGAAGATGGATCTCTGTCCTGATGTCCGCCGGGCTCGCGCTCGGCGCGCTCGGCATGTCCCAGCCGGCCAGTGCGGCCGACTCCGCTCCTGACGGTGGCGGCCGGGCGAACGCCGGCGTCAAGCCGGGCGCGCGCACCGCCTCGGCGTCCACGAGCGCCGCCATCCCGGCCGGTTACACGATCCGGGGCATCGACGTCTCCAGCCACGACCACAACCTCGGCCCGATCAACTGGCCGGCCGTGGCGACCAACGGCTACAAGTTCGCCTACGTCAAGGCGACCGAGGGGCAGACGTACCGCAACCCCTACTTCGCCGAGGACTACGCGGCGGCCAAGGCGGCCGGCCTGCTCGTCGGCGCCTACCACTTCGCCCGCCCGGACGGGCGTGACCCGATCACCGAGGCGAACTTCTTCATCGACAACGCCAGGTTCGCCAAGGACAGCCAGACGCTGGTGCCCATGGTGGACATCGAGTGGCCCTACTGGACCGGCGCGCCCACCTGCTACGGGCTGACCCCGACGGAGATGTCCAACTGGATCCGGTCCTTCACCGACCAGGTCAAGGCCCGCATCGGGCGGCCGGTGATGATCTACACCAACACCAACTACTGGAACCCGTGCACCGGCAACAACGCGACGTTCGGCGCCAACCCGCTGGACATCGCCGGCTACACCACGACCCGCCCGCCGCTGCCCGCCGGCTGGACGACGGAGACCATCTGGCAGTACGCCGCCGGCAACCCCAGCCAGCCCGGCAACTACAGCCAGAACGTGTTCAACGGCGACTACGCGGCCCTCACCCGGCTCACCGGCGCTCCGGCGGTCGCGGCGCCGGTCGCCCTCCGCGCCCGGGTCAACAGCCGCTACGTGGTGGCCGAGAGCGCGGGCGCCAAGCCGCTCATCGCCAACCGGACCTCGGTCGGGCTGTGGGAGCAGTTCGACATGGTCGACGCGGGCGGCGGGTTCGTCGCCCTCCGCTCCCGTGCCAACGGACGGTACGTGGTGGCGGAGAGCGCGGGCGCCAAGTCGCTGATCGCCAACCGCACGGCGATCGGGCCGTGGGAGAAGTTCACCGTCATCAACAACTCGGACGGCAGCATCAGCCTCCGGGCCAACGCCAACGGCCGGTACGTGGTGGCGGAGAGCGCGGGCACCAAGCCGCTCATCGCCAACCGGACGGCGATCGGCCCGTGGGAGAAGTTCGACAAGATCGCCACGTCCTGAACCGCCGCCGCTGCCCGGTGCCCTGACCAGGGGCGCCGGGCAACGGCGCTGGTCGGGTCAGTAGGACTTGTCCTGGCCGAGGACGTGCTGGGCGACGAAGTTGAGGATCATCTCGCGGCTGACCGGGGCGATCCGGCCGGCCCGGACCGCGCCGAGCAGGGTGGCCACGCCGTACTCGGTGGTCATGCCGGCGCCGCCGAGCGCCTGCACGGCCGTGTCCACGGCGAGCGCGGCGGCCTCGCCGGCCGCGTACTTGGCCATGTTGCCGGCGACGCCGGCCTCCAGGTCGCGGCCCGCGTCGTAGAGGGTGGCCGCCTTGTGGATCATCAGGCGGGCGAGTTCCACCTGCACGGCCGCGTGCGCGAGCGGGTGGGCGACGCCCTGGTGCGAGCCGATGCTCCGCCCACCCCACACCGTCCGGGTGGCGGTGTACGCGCTGGCCCGCTCGATGGCGTACCGGCCGGTGCCGGCGCCCATCGCGGCGACCGTGATCCGCTCCGGGTTGAGGCCGGCGAAGAGCGCCGGCAGCCCGGCGTCCAGCGACTCGCCGACCAGCGCGTCGGCGGGCAGCCGGACGTCGTCCAGGTAGAGCAGGAACTGGTTCTCCGGGGAGAGGATCTCCATGTCGAGCTTCGACTTCTCCAGCCCCGGGGCGTCGGTCGGCACGATGAACAGCGCCGGCTTCAGTTTGCCGGTCGCGGAATCCTCGGTCCTGGCGACCACCAGCACGTGCTTCGCCTCGTCGACCCCGGAGATGTAGCACTTGCGGCCGGTGAGCAGCCAGTCGTCGCCGTCGCGGCGGGCGACCGTGCCGAGCCGGTGGAAGTTCGACCCGGCCTCCGGCTCGGTGATCGCGAAGACGATCTTCTGCGAGCCGTCGGCGAGACCGGGCAGGTGGCGCTTGCGCTGCTCGTCGGTGCCGTGCTTGTTGATCACGGTGGCCGCGATGGCGGGGGAGACCACGAGCAGCAGCAGCGGGCAGCCGGCTGCGGCCAGCTCCTCGCAGACGATGGCGAGCTCGGTGATGCCGCCGCCCCCGCCGCCGTACTCGGTGGGGATGTTGACGCCCAGGTAGCCGAGGCGGCCGGCCTCCTGCCACAGCTCGGTGGTGTGCGCACCGGCCTTGGCCTTCTCGACGAAGTAGCCGTGGCCGTACTTCCGCCCCAGCGCCCGGACGGCGTCGCGGAGCTGGTCCTGCTCGGGGGTGAGGTCGAAGTTCATCGCAAGTCCTCCTTCGTGGTGACCACGGCCAGCACGGCTCCGGTGTCGACCTGGCCGCCGGCCGGCACCGGCAGCTCCGCCACCACTCCGTCGGTCGGGGCGAGCACCGGGTGTTCGAGCTTCATCGCTTCGAGGGTCAGCAACAGGTCGCCGGCGGTGACCCGCTGGCCGACCTCGACGTGCACCCGGGTCACCGCGCCGGGCAGCGGCGCCAGCAGCGACCCGGCCGCCAGCTCCGCGGTGGGCAGGGGGAAGCGCGGCAGCTCGGTGAGGCTCGCCGCCCCGTCCGGGCCGTCCACGAAGACCTCCGGCCCCACCCGGTGTACGCGGAACGCCCGCCGCACCCCGTCGGCGTCGAGCACCACCCGGTCCGGGGCGGCCTCGACCAGGGCGGCACCCGGTGCCACCGAGCATTCGGCGAGCGCCCCCGTCCGGTCCAGCCGGTACCGCACCTCGATCTCGCCGTCCGCCCCCGTGAACCGGCTGACCTGCGGGAAGGCCGGCACGTTGCGCCAGCCCGAGGGCAGGCCGGCGAGCACGGGAGCCGACGCGCGGCGACCGGCGGCCCCGGCCAGCGCGGCGGCGAGGGCGGCCAGGGGAAGCTGATCCGCCGGGAGCAGCGGGGCGAAGACCTCCTCGTGCCGCTCCAGGAAGCCGGTGTCGACCTCGGCCGCGCCGAACTCCCGGCTGCGGAGCACCCGGACCAGCAGGTCCCGGTTGGTGGCGACGCCGTGCAGCTCGGCCCGGGCCAGCGCACCGGCCAGCGCCCGGGCGGCCTCGGCGCGGGTGGGCGCCCAGGCGACCAGCTTGGCGAGCATCGAGTCGTAGTGCACGCTCACCGTCGAGCCGTCCACCACCCCGGAGTCCAGCCGCAGGCCCTTTGTCGGGGTGAACTCGCCGGCCACCCCGGGGATCGCGAAGCGGTGCAGGGCGCCGGTGGCCGGGCGGAAACCCTGGGCCGGATCCTCGGCGCAGAGCCGCACCTCGATGGCGTGGCCGTCGGCCGGCGGGGTGGCCGTGACCGGCAGCGGCTCCCCCTCGGCGACCAGCAGCTGCAGCCGGACCAGGTCCAGCCCGGTGACCGCCTCGGTGACCGGGTGCTCCACCTGGAGGCGGGTGTTCATCTCCAGGAAGAAGATCTCTCCGGTCGGGGCGAGCAGGAACTCCACCGTGCCGGCGCCGACATAGTCGACCGCCCGGCCGGCGGCCACCGCCGCCTCGTGCAGCCGCTCGCGCACATCGAGAGGCAGGACGCCCGGCGCCTCCTCGACGATCTTCTGGTGCCGGCGCTGGATCGAGCAGTCGCGGACCCCGAGGGCCACCACCGTGCCGTGGGTGTCGCCGAAGATCTGCAC
This sequence comes from Micromonospora sp. I033, assembly GCF_053890995.1. Classification (NCBI taxonomy): domain Bacteria; kingdom Bacillati; phylum Actinomycetota; class Actinomycetes; order Micromonosporales; family Micromonosporaceae; genus Micromonospora; species Micromonospora sp. I033. Next base: position 24,758 of record NZ_JBSSLX010000022.1, read on the forward strand.
CTCGACGTGCCGGCCGCGCTCGACGTACCGCTCGATGAAGACCGTGCCGTCGCCGAACGCCGCGGCCGCCTCGCGGCGCGCGCCCGCGACGGCCTCGGCTAGCCCGGCGGCGTCGCGGACCACCCGCATGCCCCGACCGCCGCCCCCCGCCGACGCCTTGACCAGCACCGGGAAACCGGTCACCTGGTCGGCCTCGGTCCAGGTGGGCAGCATCGGCACGCCCGCGTCGGCGAGCAGCGCCTTGGCGGCCATCTTGTCGCCCATCGCGGCGATCGCCTTGGCCGACGGTCCGACCCACGTCAGCCCGGCGTCGGTGACGGCCGCGGCGAACTCGGCGTTCTCCGCCAGGAAGCCGTAGCCCGGGTGGACCGCGTCCGCGCCGGACCGCCGGGCCGCGGCGAGGACCAGGTCGATCCGCAGGTACGTCTCGGCCGGCGTGTTCCCGGGCAGCCGGACGGCCCGGTCGGCCTCGGCGACGAAGGGCGCGCCGGCGTCCGCGTCGGAGTGCACGGCGACCGTCTCCACGCCGAGCGCCCGGCAGGTGGCGAAGACCCGGCGGGCGATCTCCCCCCGGTTGGCGACCAGCAGCCTCGTAATCATCGAACCCCTCACATCCGGAAGACGCCGAAGCCGTCGGCGCCCTTCACCGGTCCGTTGTGGATCGCCGACAGGCAGAGCCCGAGGACGGTACGGGTGTCCCGGGGGTCGATCACCCCGTCGTCGTAGAGCCGGCCGGAGAGGAAGAGCGCCCCGGACTGGGACTCGATCTGCTGCTCGACCATCATCCGCATGGCGGCGTCGGAGTCCTCGTCGTACTCGCGGCCCCGGGCGGCGGCGGCCTGCCGGGCGACGATCGACAGCACCCCGGCGAGCTGCGCGGGCCCCATCACCGCGGACTTGGCGTTCGGCCAGGTGAACAGGAACCTCGGCTCGTACGCCCGGCCGCACATGCCGTAGTTGCCGGCGCCGTAGGAGGCGCCGAGGTTGACCGTCAGGTGCGGGACCGTCGAGTTCGACACCGCGTTGATCATCAGGGCGCCGTGCTTGATGATGCCGCGCTGCTCGTACTCGGTGCCCACCATGTAGCCGGTGGTGTTCTGGAGGAAGACGAGCGGGGTGTCGGCGGCGTTGGCGAGCTGGATGAACTGGGCCGCCTTCTGCGCCTCCTCGCTGAACAGCACGCCCCGGGCGTTGGCCAGCACGCCGACCGGCCACCCGTGCAGCTCGCCCCAGCCGGTGACCAGCGCGGTGCCGTAGTTCGGCTTGAACTCGTCGAACTCGCTGCCGTCCAGGACCCGGGCCAGCACCTCGCGCGGGTCGAACGGCACCTTGAGGTCGGCGCTGGCGATGCCGAGCAGCTCCTCCGGGTCGTACCTCGGCGGCTGGGGGAACGGGTTGCGGGGCGGCGGGCCCTGCTTGCGCCGGTTGAGCCGGCGTACGCACTGCCGGGCCAGCCGGATGCCGTCCCGCTCGTCCTCGGCGAGGAAGTCGGCCAGGCCGGACTTCGTGGCGTGCATGGCCGCCCCGCCCAGCGACTCGTCGTCGGTGACCTCGCCGGTCGCCATCTTCACCAGCGGCGGCCCGGCCAGGTAGACCTGCGACCGGTCCCGGATCATGATCGTGTGGTCCGACATGCCCGGCACGTACGCCCCACCCGCGGTGGCGTTGCCGAAGACCACGCTGATCGTGGGGATCTTCGCGGCGGAGAGCCGGGTCAGGTCGCGGAACACCCGGCCGCCCGGGATGAAGATCTCCGCCTGCGTGGGCAGGTCCGCGCCGGCGCTCTCCACCAGGTTGATCATGGGGAGCCGGTTGGCCAGCGCGATCTCGCCGGCCCGCCGGGTCTTGGCGAGCGCCCAGGGGTTCACCGCCCCGCCACGTACCGTGGGGTCGTTGGCGATCACGAGGCACTCCACGCCCTCGACCACCCCGATGCCGGTGACCGTGCTGGCCCCGACCGGGAAGTCCGTCCCGTACGCGGCCACCGGCGACAGCTCCAGGAACGGGCTGTCCGGGTCGAGCAGCAGCTCGATCCGTTCCCGGGGGAGCAGCTTGCCCCGGCTGTGGTGCCGGGTCACGTACTTCTCGCCGCCGCCCGCCCGGGCCTGGTCGAGGGCGGCCTCCAGCTCGGCGAGGCGCTCCAGCAGGGCCTCCCGGTTGGCGCGGTGAGCCGGTGCGGACGGGTCGATCGCGCTCTCCAGTGTGGTCACAGGCCCATGCCCTTCGCGATGATCTCGTTCATGATCTCCGTGGTGCCGCCGCCGATGCCGAGGATCCGGGCGTCCCGGTAGTGCCGCTCCACCTCGGCGTCGCGCAGGTAGCCGAAGCCGCCGTGCAGTTGCAGCGCCGCGTCGACGACGAAGTCGCAGGCGGCCACCGCGACGTTCTTCGCCATCGCCACCTCGGTCACCACCGGCTGTCCCGCGGCGACCCGCTCGGCCACGTCGTGCACGTAGGCCCGGGCCGCCTCGGCACGGGTGTGCATCTCGGCCAGCCGGTGCCGGACGAGCTGCCGGCTGGCCAGCGGGCGGCCGAAGGTGGCGCGGTCCCGGCACCAGCGCGTGGTCAGCTCCACGCAGCGCTGCGCCGTGGCGTACGCCTGGGTGGCCAGGGAGAGCCGCTCGGTGGCGAACTGCTGCATGATCGCCAGGAAGCCGGTGTCCTCCGGGCCGATCCGGTTCGCCACCGGCACCCGGACGTCGACGAAGGAGAGCTCGGCGGTGTCCGAGCAGTGCCAGCCCAGCTTCTCCAGCCGCCGGCCGACGGTGAACCCGGGCATGCCCTTCTCGACCACGAGCAGGCTCAGCGAGCCGGAGCCGGGGAAGTCGGTGCAGACGGCGGTGGTCACGAAGTCGGCGCGGACGCCGCTGGTGATGTAGGTCTTCGACCCGTTCACCACGTAGTGCTCGCCGTCCCGCCGGGCACAGGTGCGGATGCCCGCCACGTCGGAGCCGCCGTCCGGCTCGGTGATCGCCAGCGCGCCGATCATCGTGCCGGCGAGCGTGGGCCGGACGTACCTCTCGATGTGGCCGTCGTCCCGCGCGGCGACCATGTGCGGCAGCGCGATGCCGTGGGTGAAGAGCGCGGCGATCAGGCCGGACGAGCCGCCCGAGCGGATGATCTCCTCGGTGACCAGGATCGAGTCGAGCAGGTCCCCGCCGCTGCCGCCGACCGACTCGGGGAAGCCGATGCCGAGCAGCCCGATCTTCGCGGCGGTCTCGTGCAGCGACCGGGGCACCTCGCCGGCCCGCTCCCAGTCGTCAAGGCAGGGCAGCACCTCCTTGGTCACGAAGGCCCGGGTCAGCTCGCGGAGCTGCCGCCGCTCGGGAGTGTCCACGATGGTCACGACGGCACCCCCGGGGTGAGGTCGGCGGGCAGGTCGACGACCCGGGAGCGGAGCAGCTCGCCGAGCGCCTTGGCCTGCGGGTCGAAGCGGGTGGAGGCGGCCACCCCCTGGCCGAGCAGCCCCCGGATCACGAAGTTGACCGCGCGCAGGTTCGGCAGCTCGTACCGCTCGACGGTCAGCGGGGCGGTCTCCGGCAGCAGCTCGGCCAGCCGCGGGACGGTCAACCAGCCGCGCAGCCAGGCCCAGGTGGCATCGGTCCGGGCCCACACGCCGAGGTTGGCGTCCCCGCCCTTGTCGCCCGAGCGCGCCCCGACCAGCTCGCCGAGCGGCGCCCGCCGGGTCGGCCCGGTCTCGCGCTCGGGTCCGGTCACCGGCTCGTACGGGGGCGGTGCTGCCGTCCGCGCCGGCGGTGCGATCGGCACCCGGGTGCCGTCCGGCAGCACGGCAACGTGCGCGACCGCCTCCTGCGGCACCGCGTCGGCGGTGAAGACCCCGTAGGGGGTGGCGTCGCCGGGCAGGGTGGTCAGCGTGCAGCCCGGATAGGAGGCCAGCGCCAGCTCCACGGCGGCCGCCGAGAAGGCCCGCCCGGCCCGCGCCTTGTCGCCGTCCCGCAGGTGTACGTGCAGCAGCGCGCTCGCCGCCTCCGTGTCGGTGGCGTCCGGATGGTCGGTGCGGGCCAGCGTGAACTCCAGCCCGTCCTTGCCGACCGCCTCCTCCAGCTGACCCCGGACCAGGGCCGCCTTGGCCGGGATGTCCAGCCCGCAGAGCACGAACGTCATCGAGTTGCGGAAGCCGCCCAGGTTGTTGACGCCCACCTTGAGGGTGGCCGGCGGGGGCGCCCCCCGGACACCGGAGACCCGCACCCGGTCCGGCCCCTCCTGGGCCAGCTCCACCGTGTCCAGCCGGGTCACCACGTCCGGCCCCAGGTACGCCGGGCCGCCCACCTCGTACAGCAGTTGGGCGGTGACCGTCTCGACGGTGACGGCGCCGCCGGTGCCGGGGTGCTTGGTGAGCACCGCGGAGCCGTCCGGGTGCAGCTCGGCGATCGGGAAGCCGGGGCGGTGCCCGCCGTCGGGCAGCTCGGTGAAGAAGCTGAAGTTGCCGCCGGTGACCTGCGCCCCGCACTCGATGAGGTGCCCGGCGACGGTGGCCCCGGCCAGCGCGTCGAGGTCGTCCCGGGTCCAGCCGAAGCGGGAAATGGCCGGGCCGACCGCCAGCGAGGCGTCACTGACCCGCCCGGTCACCACCACGTCCGCCCCGGCGTCGAGGCAGGCGGCGATCCCGAAGGCCCCCAGGTATGCGTTCGCGGTCAACGCGTCCGGCCGGGCGAGGGCGTCGCCCTCGACGTACCCGATCCGGACGGTGAGGCCGAGCCGGTCGGCGAGCGCGCCGATCGCGGCGGCCAGCCCCGCCGGGTTGAGCCCGCCGGCGTTGGTGACCAGCCGGACCCCGCGGTCCAGCGCGGTGCCGAGGGTGCCCTCCAGCTGGCGCAGGAACGTCTTCGCGTAGCCGAGCGACGGGTCGCGCATCCGGTCCCGGCCGAGGATCAGCATGGTCAGCTCGGCCAGGTAGTCGCCGGTCAGCACGTCCAGCTCGCCGCCGTCGAGCATCTCCCGCCAGGCGGAGAGGCGGTCGCCGTAGAAGCCGGACGCGTTGCCGACCCGCAGCACGCTCACCGGACCACCCCGCTGCCCGCGGCCTCCCGCTTGCGGCCGGGCGGCCCGGCGAACGCCTGGGCCACGTCCAGCCACTCGTCGGCGACCGGCCCGGTGGCGACGAGCGCCAGATCCGCGCGGTGCCGGCGCTGGGTGACCAGCAGGCAGAAGTCGAGCGCCGGGCCGGTGACCCGGTCGGCCGCGTCCACCGGCCCGAAGGCCCAGGTGTCCCCGGCGGGACCCAGCAGCTCGACCCGGACCGGCGCCGCCGGCACCGGCCGGCCGTGGGCCGCGAAGCCGTGCCCGAGGGTACGGAAGCCCAGGTGCGCGACGTGCCGCAGGCGGGCCGACGGGGTACGCCGGACGCCCAGCGCGTCGGCCACGTCCTCGCCGTGCGCCCAGGTCTCCATGAGCCGGGCGGTCGCCATCGAGGCGGGCGACATCCGCGTGCCGTACCAGGGCAGCTTCTCCCCGGCCGGAGCGGCGGCGAGCGCCCCCGCGAGCGCGGCCCGGCCCGCCCGCCAGCGGGCCAGCAGCGCGGCGGGCGGGGCCAGGAACGCCTCGGCGCCGTCGTCGACCAGCCGGGACGGATCCGGGGCGGAGGTGACCGAGGCGAAGAACGCCGGCGTGTCGGTCGCCGCCAGGTGGGCCACGTGGTCGGTCCAGGCCAGGTGGGCGATCTGGTGCGCGACGCTCCACCCGGGAGCCGGGGTCGGCCGCGCCCAGTCGTCCGGCGGCAGCGGCGCGACGAGGGCGTCGAGCTGCTCGGACTCGGCGGCCAGGTCCGCGAGCAGGGCTGTCAGGTCGACCATGGTGCCTCCGGGGAACTCAGTGCGGCCGCGCGCTCCCGGGCGTGGGCGGGCCGGCGTCGGGGGTGAGCAGGGCGGCGAGCTGGCGCTTCCAGGTGTGCAGCAGGGCGGTGCGGCGGGTCGAGTCGTCGCTGAGCAGGTTGGCCACGCCGAGGCCGCGGAGCAGGTCGAGGGTGGCCTGCACCGCCTCGCGGACGCCGGGCCGGCGCTCGTCGACGCCGAGCAGCTCGACGGTCAGCCGGTGCATCTCCCGGCCCACCCGGGCTTCGAGGGGGACCAGCGCGTCGCGCAGCTCGGCGTCGGTGCGGGCCGCCACCCACAGCTCCAGGGCGGCGACGAAGAGCGGCCCGGTGAAGGCGGCGGCGAGCAGGTCGACCACCCGGTCGAGCCGCCGCGGGCCGGCGGGCAGCGCCGCGGCCTCGGTGCGCAGCTCCACCGCCCGGCGCTCGGTGAGGTGGGTGACCGCGGCGGTGACCAGGGCCGCCTTGGTCGGGTAGTGGTGCAGCTGGGCGCCCCGGGAGACGCCGGCCCGGGCCGCCACCACGGTCGTGGTGGTGCCGGACCAGCCGTGCTCCACCAGGCACTCGACGGTCGCCTCCAGCAGCCGGGCCTGGGTGGCGCGGCTGCGCTCCTGTTGAGGGACGCGGGTCGATGCGGCGGGCACGGAAACAGCGTGCCGCCCTCGAAACAAACAGTCAAGCCTGACTTTTTCTTGGACCCTCGGCCGTCGTGGCACGGGTTTCCGCGGGCCGCTGTCGAGCTGATGTCACAAACGATTCACGATTTGACCGGCGCGCGGCTCCGACCCGCCCCCCGGGTCCCCGATGGCCAGCCCTTGCCACCGGTGCCGGCGGGCAGCGCGACGACGTCACGAACGACTCAGCTCGACAGCGGTACGACCACCTACCCCGGCCGCGGGGAGTCGCCGCCGGCGCGGCGCATCAACGGCCGTCGCGCGGGCCGAAGACGGTGAGCGCGTCCGCGTCACTGTGGCGGGAACGCAGGTACTCGTCGGCCCAGGCGACCGCGTCCGGGAAGCCCGACCCGGCGGCCACCCGGGCGCAGGCGGCGTCGATGTCGTAGCCGGTCCGGCGCAGCTGCACACCCGGCCCGAGCAGCGCCCACCAGGCGCCCGCGCCGCCGTACGGCATGCCGACGCTGCCCGGGTTGACCACCAGGCGGCGGTCCACCAGCCGGGTGAACGGCATGTGGGTGTGCCCGCAGACCACGGTGCCGACCTCGGCCGGCAGCCCGGCGAAGACCTCGGCCCAGCGCTCCAGCCGGGAGTCGACAAGCACGACCTCCTCGTCGTCGCGGGGGGTGGCGTGGCAGAAGAGCACCTCGCCGAGGCCGGCGACGGGCAGCGTGACGGTCGGCGGCAGAGCGGCCAGCGGGGCCACCTGGTCCTCGCGGAGCTGGCTGGCGGCCCAGTCCGACACCTCGATCGAGGCCGGCCGCCCGGCCCGCGCCTCGACCAGCTCGCGATCGGCGTTGCCGCCGACCCAGCGGGCCCGGTCGCCGAGCGAGGCGAGCAGGTCGAGCACCTCGACCGGCTGCGGGCCGGCGGCGATGTCGCCGGTGAGCACGATCAGGTCGGCGGCGGCAACGTCCGGCTCGGCCAGGACGGCCTCCAGCGCCGGCAGCACGCCGTGGATGTCGGAGAGGACAGCTACCCGCTCGATCATCGCCTCAGCCTGCGCCCCACCGGCCGGCTGCTCCAAGGAATTCTGCGCCGGGCAGAGCCGGCGGACGGCAACCGGCCCGGACCCGCGGATGCGGGACCGGGCCGGGACGCTGGTGGAGGTGTCAGACCCGCGCGCGGCGGGCCAGGCGCTCCGGGTCGAGGATGATGATGCTCTTGCCGTCCAGCCGCAGCCAGCCGCGCGAGGCGAAGTCGGCCAGGGCCTTGTTGACGGTCTCCCGGGAGGCGCCGACGAGCTGGGCGATCTCCTCCTGGGTCAGGTCGTGGGTCACCCGCAGCACACCGCCGTCGCGGGTGCCGAACCGGCCGGCCATCTGGAGCAGGTTCTTGGCGACCCGCCCGGGCACGTCGGTGAAGATCAGGTCGGCCAGCGAGTCGTTGGTCCGGCGCAGCCTGCGGGCCAGCACCCGCAGCAGCTGCTCGGCGATCTCGGGCCGGTTGTTCAGCCAGGGCCGCAGCGCCTGCTTGCGCAGCCGGACCAGCCGGGTGTCGGTGACCGCCGTGGCCGTCGCCGTACGCGGGCCGGGGTCGAAGAGCGACAGCTCACCGACCATGTCCGACGGGCCCATCACGGCGATCAGGTTCTGCCGGCCGTCCGCGGCGCGGCGACCCACCTTGATCTTGCCGGACAGGAGGATGTAGAGACTGTCACCGGGCTCGCCCTCGTTGAAGACGACCTCGCCCTTACGGACCTCGATCGTCTCCATCTCCTTGGCGAGCGCCTCGGCAGCCTCCGGGTCGACACCCTGGAAGATCCCGCTGCGGGCCAGTACCTCGTCCATCGCGCACCTCCGCTTGCGCGTGCCGTCCGTCGGCCGGGTCCGCCGTCCGCTGATCCCTCGCGCGCCGCCAGTCTAGGCGCACATGAGCAGGAATCAGAGGTGCACCCCTGGAATCTTGATCGTTGGGCGTAACCCGCCCGACCCGGTCGACGACTAGTATCCCGACTCCCGCGCGGGCCGGCACCACCCGTCCCCACCTGTGATCGTAGGGTGGCCGGCGTGCTGAGCGAGCCGTTCCTGACCAGCCGGCCCGAGGACGGGTCGGACATCCCGCTGCTGGTCTGGCGGGCCGAGGCGCCGCTGCTCGCGGTCGGCTCCGCCCCGCTGGGCGGGGGGATCGGCGTACGCCGGTGGGTGGTCAACGCGACCGTGCCGATGTCGTACGACCGGGACGACCCGGCGGCGCACCTGGCCGAGCTGGCCGGCGGGCTCGGGCTGGCCGGCCCCGGCGTCGGGCTGCTGACCGGGGTCGACGTGACCGAGGTGGTGGCCCGGACCGACGGCGGCGTACGGGTCTGGGCCACCGTCGGCCTCGGCACCCCGGTCTGGGCCGCGGCGCCCGCGCCGGCGACCCCCGCCCAGCGGGTCGGCACGGTCAACATCGTCGTGCACGTCCCGGCCCGGCTCGGCGAGGCCGCCCTGGTCAACGCGGTGGCCACGGCCACCGAGGCGAAGGCGCAGGCGATCTGGGAGCTGGGGTTGCCGGCCACCGGCACCCCCACCGACGCGGTCACCGTGCTCTGCCCGGCCGACGGCGACCCCGCCCCGTACGGCGGTCCGCGTTCGGCCTGGGGCGCTCCGCTGGCCCGGGCCGTGCACGCGGCCGTCCTGGCCGGCGGCGCCGGGCCGGTCGTGCCCTGGTCCGACCGGCGGGCCTGAGCGTGGCCGGTCCCGCCGATCCGGTTTTCCGACCGATCGGCCCTCGTCGCGGTGTTCCCGGGACGGTAGCGTCGCCGACGATGTACGCTCCCGCCCTCTCCGTGCCTCGTCCCCGCCTCCGCCGCTCCGCGGCCCACGGCGGGGGTCGCCCCGCGGCCCTCGGCGCGCGCCTCGCCGCGGCCCTGGGCGCGCTGCTCGTCGTCCTGCTCGTCGCCGGCTGCGGCGACGGTTCCGGCGACGGGCCGGTCTGGCAGCCGGGCCAGGGTGGGGGGTCGACCGGGTCGGGCGCCCCCGCCGAGGCCGACCAGCCCGGCGCGTCGAGTGAGCCGGTCGAGAAGTCGATCTCCCTGACCGCGACCGGTGACGTGATCATGGGCAACGCCCCGTCCCGGCTGCCGCCCAACGGCGGGAAGGGCTTCTTCGACGACGTCAAGGCCGCGCTCAAGGGTGACCTGGTGATGGGCAACCTGGAGGAGCCGCTCACCGACGACACGGGCGCCGGCAAGTGCGGCCCGCAGCCGAAGAACTGCTACCAGTTCCGGGCACCCCCGGGCTGGGCGGCGCACCTGCGCTCGGCCGGGTTCCAGCTGCTCAACCAGGCCAACAACCACGGCTACGACTACGGCCAGCAGGGCTACGAGAACACCCAGTCGGCGCTGGAGGCGCACGGGCTCAAGCACACCGGCGCGCCGGGCGAGATCACCGTGGTGGACGTCAAGGGCATCAAGGTCGCGGTGGCGGGCTTCTCCTCGTACCCGTGGTCGAACAGCCTGGTCGACATCGACGCGGCGAAGCAGGTCATCACCATGGCCAAGGGGATGGCCGACCTGGTCGTGGTGCAGGTGCACATGGGCGCCGAGGGCGCCGACCGGACCCGGGTGAAGCCGGGCACCGAGATGTTCTTCGGGGAGAACCGGGGTGATCCGATCCGGTTCTCGCACGCGGTGATCGACGCCGGCGCCGACCTGGTGATCGGGCACGGCCCGCACGTGCTGCGCGGCCTGGAGTTCTACAAGGGCCGGCTGATCGCCTACAGCCTGGGCAACTTCGCCGGCGGCGGGAAGTCGCTGAACAGCTCGGGCCGGCTCGGCTGGGGTGGCGTTCTGAAGGTGTCGCTGACCGCGGAGGGCCGCTTCGTCGGGGGCGAGTTCACCTCCACCCGGATGAACAGCGTGGGCCGGCCGGCCGTCGACCGGGCGGACCAGGGCCTCGGGCTGGTCCGCCAGCTGAGCCGGAGCGACTTCCCGAAGACCGGCGCGCGGCTCGACGGTTCCGGCAAGATCAGCGCTCCGGCGGGTGGCTGACCCACCGCCGCCCGCGTGGGCCCGCCGGGACGTCGTCCCCGCGACGTAGGCTGGCCGGCGTGACCACGCGCTCCCCCGAGACCGACCTCGGTCGTACGCGCCGCGCCCGGCGGATCGGCCGGGTGCTGACCGAGACCCACCCCGACGCGCACTGTGAACTCGACCACTCCAACGCGCTGGAGCTGGCCGTCGCCACGATCCTCTCGGCGCAGTGCACGGACAAGAAGGTCAACGAGGTCACCCCGAAGCTGTTCGCCCGCTACCGCAGTGCGGCGGACTACGCCGGGGCCGACCGCGCCGAGCTGGAGGAGCTGATCCGGCCCACCGGGTTCTACCGGAACAAGACCAGCTCCCTGATCAACCTCGGCCGGGCCCTCTGCGAGCGCTACGACGGCGAGGTCCCCGGCAAGCTGGCCGACCTGGTCACCCTCCCGGGCATCGGGCGCAAGACCGCCAACGTGATCCTCGGCAACGCCTTCGACGTCCCCGGCATCACCGTCGACACCCACTTCCAGCGGCTCGTGCAGCGGTGGCAGCTGACCACCGAGACCGACCCGGTCAAGATCGAGCACGCGATCGGCGCGCTCTACCCGAAGCGCGACTGGACGATGCTGTCGCACCGGATCATCTTCCACGGCCGGCGGGTCTGCCACGCCCGCAAGCCGGCCTGCGGCGCCTGCACGCTGGCCAAGCTCTGCCCCGCGTACGGCACCGGGCCGACCGACCCGGTGGCCGCGGCCAAGCTGCTCAAGGGCCCCCGGGCCCGGGACCTGGCGGCGGCCGTGGGCATCGACCCCGACCTGGTGCCGCAGCAGGCCGTCGCGGCGGAGGTGCCGTGACCCGCCGGCTCGCGTACGTGCTCGTCCCGCTGCTCCTCGCGGTGGCCGGCTGCACCGGCAGCACCGAGGAGCCGGCCGGCCCGGCGCCGGCCACCCGGGCCGAGCGTCCCTCGCCGTTCGCCGACTGCGCCCCGTTGACCGCCGCGCCGGCCTCGGCCGGCCCGGGCGCGTCCGGCACCTCGGGTGATCCGCTGCCCGACCTGGCTCTCTCCTGCTTCACCGGCGGCGCCCCGGTGAACGTCCGCGACATCAGGGGGCCGGCGGTGATCAACGTGTGGGCCTCCTGGTGCCCGCCGTGCCGCAAGGAGCTGCCCGCCTTCCAGCGGCTCAGCGAGCGGGCCGGCGGCCGGTTCCAGGTGATCGGGGTCAACAGCCGGGACAGCCGCGGCGGCGCGCAGTCCATCGGCGAGGACTTCGGCGTCCGGTTCCCCATGCTGGTCGACCAGGGGGACGCGTTCGAGCGGGCGCTCGGCCGCAACGCCTTCCCGCTGACCGTCCTGGTCGACGCCGACGGGCGGATCCGGCACACCGACTCGACCGGCGCGCTGGACGACGCCCGCCTCGCCGAGCTGGTACGTACCCACCTCGGGGTGCGGCTGTGACCCGACGGCCGCCGGACTGGCTCGACCCGCTGCTCCAGCGGCTCGGCACCGCGCGCGCCGAGGACTTCACCCGGCTCGCCACCCCGGAGAGCGGCGGCCGGGAGAGCGCCGTGCTGGTGCTGCTCGGTGAGGAGCCGGGCGTCGGCCCGGACGTGCTGGTCCTCCAGCGCGCCGCCACGCTGCGCAACCACGCCGGGCAGCCGGCCTTTCCCGGCGGCGCGGCCGACCCGGAGGACGTCGACGCCAGCGCCACCGCGCTGCGCGAGGCGAACGAGGAGGTCGACCTCGACCCGGCCACGGTGACCGTGCTGGCCGAGCTGCCCAAGCTGTGGATCCCGGTCAGCGACTTCGTGGTCACCCCGGTGCTCGCCTGGTGGCACGCCCCGCACCCGGTGCACCCGCGCGAGCCGGCCGAGGTGGCACACGTCGCCCGGCTGCCGGTCGCCGAGCTGGTCGACCCCGAGAACCGGATGCGGGTACGCCACCCGAGCGGCTGGATCGGCCCGGCCTTCTCGGTGCGCGGGATGCTGGTCTGGGGCTTCACCGCCGGGGTCCTGAACACGCTGCTGGAGATGGGCGGCTGGTCCCGCCCGTGGCCGCGGTCCCGGGTGGTGGAGCTGCCGCCGACCGGCGCCGCCCCGGCCCCCTCGGCCGGCACCGACGCGGTCGACGAGAGCCCGGTCCGCTAGCCGACGGGCCTCACCGGCGCGTATCCGAAGGTCACGTTCAGCGAGCGGACAGCCTCTTCCGGGCACGGTGCCCGTACCCTGGGGGCGTGTCCGCCGTGGATCTCGTACTGCTCCTGCTCATGCTCGTGTTCGCGATCAGCGGATACCGTCAGGGCTTCGTCATCGGGGCGCTGTCGTTCTCCGGATTCTTCCTGGGCGCGCTGCTCGGCCTCCAGCTCGGCCCGCTGGTCGCCCGGCAGTTCACCGACAGCGGCACCCGCGTTCTGATCTCCCTGGTGGCCATCTTCGGGCTGGCCGTGCTGGGTCAGGCGCTGGCCGGCTGGCTCGGCTCGAACCTGCGGGCGGCGATCACCGGGCCGGCCGGGCGGAAGATCGACGACGCCGGCGGCGCGATCATCTCGGTCTTCGCGGTCATGCTGGTGGCCTGGCTGGTCGCCGTGCCGCTGGGCTCGTCGTCGGTGCCCTGGCTGGCCTCCTCCGTCCGCAACAGCGCGCTGCTCACCGTGGTCGACCGGGTGCTGCCGGACAAGGCGCAGGAGCTGTCCACGGCGCTGCGCGACACGGTCGACACCAACGGCTTCCCGGACGTCTTCGGCGACCTCGCGCCGACCCGGGCCCGGCAGGTCTCCCCGCCCGACCCGACGCTGGCCAACTCCCAGGTGGTGAAGAACAGCCAGCGGTCGGTGGTGAAGGTGCTCGGCTCCGCGCCGAGCTGCGCCCGCCGCATCGAGGGCTCCGGCTTCGTCTACGCCGACGACCGGGTGATGACCAACGCGCACGTCGTGGCGGGCACCCGCACGGTGGCGGTGGAGCTGCGCGGCGAGCGCTACGACGGCGAGGTCGTCGTCTACGACCCCGATCGGGACCTGGCCGTGCTGCACGTCCCGGGGCTGCCCGGGCCGTCGCTGCGCTTCGCCGCCGGGGAGGCCGGCAGCGGGGCCGACGCCATCGTGCTGGGCTTCCCCCTCGACGGCCCGTACGACGCCCGACCGGCCCGGATCCGCGACGTCGACCGGATCACCGGGCCGGACATCTACTCGGCCGGCGACGTGACCCGGGAGATCTACACGATCCGGGCGCTGGTCCGCAGCGGCAACTCGGGCGGGCCGCTGGTCTCCTCGAACGGGCTGGTCCTCGGCGTGATCTTCGCGGCCGCCGCGGACGACCCGAACACCGGGTTCGCGGTCACCGCCGCCGAGGCGCGGTCGGTGGCGCTGGCGGGCGCGGAGCGTACCCGGGGGGTGGCCACCGGCGAGTGCACCTGAGCCGGCGGCGGCCGGCGGCGGTCAGCCGGCGGAGGCGCCCGCCGGGGTGACGTCGTCGTCGGAGCGGCCGATCGGCAGCTTGGCCCTGCCCCAGGTGAGCGTGCGGTCGAGCACCGCCCGCGCCATGATCGCCACGCAGGCGCCGCCGTTGAGGAAGGACGCCACCACGTCGCTCGGGTGGTGCATGCCCCGGTACATCCGGGTGAGCGCGACCCCGACCGGCACCAGCACCAGCAGGGCCCACCAGCCGACCTTGGCCGGGGTGCTCCGCGCCCGCAGCGCGAGCAGAACCGCGATGCCGACGTAGAGCGCCATCGCGGCCGAGGTGTGCCCGGACGGGAAGCTGGAGGTCGGCGGGGAGTCGTCCATGTGCTCGACGGCCGGCCGGTGCCGGTCGATGACCATCGTGGTGAAGAGGAAGATCAGCGCCTGCGCGCTCACCGCGGCGCAGAGGAAGATCGGCTCCCGCCAGCGGTGCAGCACCAGCCGCAGCACCAGCGCCACCAGCACGGTCACCACGACGATCACCTGGGTGCTGGCCAGCGTGCTGAACACCAGCGAGACGTCGTTCCAGCCAGCGGTCCGGTGCGCGGCGAACTCGCGGTTGACCGTGTCCTCCACGGTGAACGGCCAGGTCCTCGCGAGCACCCTGGTGACCAGGAGGCCCAGCGCCACCAGGACGGCGAAGAGCAGGGCCACCGGCAGCAGGACCCGCCGGGCGATCTGGACCGCGACATCGGACATGAGCCGCCCTTTACCCCGACGGGTGCCGGACTACGCGTGGCGGCCGTCCGGCCCCGGTTCCGCCAACTCCGGCTCGTCCGGCCCCGGTTCGGCCAGCTCCGGCTCGACCCCCTCCCGGGCCGTACGCGCCGGCCGGCGGCCGACCCGGGTCCGCCAGGTGGAGAAGGCGGCCGTGGTGGCGGCGACCACCGCCACACCGAGCAGCCAGCCGCCGACCACGTCGCTGGTCCAGTGGACGCCCAGCGCGATCCGGCTGAGCCCGGTCACCACCGCGATCAGCACCGCCGCCGCCCACAGCGCGCCGCGCAGTGGCCGGCTGTGCCGGGCGAAGGGCAGGAAGACCAGCAGCAGCACCCCGGCGGCCAGGGTGGCGTTCAGCGCGTGGCCCGACGGGAAGGAGTAGCCGGCCGCCCGGGCCACCGGTTCGAGCAGGTCCGGCCGGTGCCGGCCCACCAGCAGCTTGAGCAGCGCGCCGAGCAGCCCGCCGACGGTCATCGTGGTGACCACCCAGAGGGCCAGCCGGGGCGCGCCGCGCAGCAGCAACCAGACCACCACCCCGGCGGCGGCCACCCGGAGCGGGCCGGGCCCGAAGACGTCCGTCCAGACCGCCATCACGGTGACCCAGGCGGGGTGGTCGAGGGCGTACCCGTGCAGGGCGTCGGTGATCGCGGCGTCCAGCCGGGACAGCGGCGACCAGGCGCCCAGCACCAGGAGCGCGAGCAGGGCGAACGGCACCAGCACCAGGAACGCCGCGGTGGCGGCGAGGGTGAGCCGCAGGCCCAGGGAATGGTCCGGGTCGAGGCGGCGCCGCCGCCAGGACCGTTCGGGCGTGGACATCAGGTCACCGGACGTGTTCATGCGCTGGTCACTACCCACGGTGGGGCCTGGTCAGACGGGCGGCCGGTCAGCGGCGGGGCTGCCGGAACCGGCGGACCATCAGCGCGGCGCTGGTGACCAGGGCGACGAAGAGGGCTAGCCCCGGCCAGAGCCGTTCCGGCGCCGAGTCGTCGACCTGGCCGGCCGGGTGGGCCGCCCACCGGGCCTGCTGCCTGGGTGAGCCGAAGGGCGCCGGGCCGGTGCCCGGCCCGGCGGCGGCCCGGGTGTCCGGGCCGAGGCCGGGTGCCCAGCCGAAGCCCACCTCGCCGGGGGATCCGCTGTCGTCGAGCGGGTTGCTCCCCACCGAGGGCACGTCGGAGGTCAGCGCGGCCACCGGATCCACCATGCCGTAGCCGAACCGGTCGTCCCGGCCGGTGGGCCCGAGGTCCCGCGCGGTCGTGATGATCCGGTTGACCACGTCCGCGGCCGACATCTGCGGGTACCGGGCCCGGATGAGGGCCGCCGTCGCCGCGACCAGGGGAGCCGCGAAGCTGGTGCCCTGCATCAGCCAGTAGCCGCCGGGGCGGGCGCCGTTGATCGCGGTGGCCGGGGCGCTCAGCACCGTCTCGTGGCCGGTGATGGAGCCGGACCAGAGGTTGTCGTTGCCGTCCAGCCCCGTGACGGCGAGGACGCCCGGCTCACGGGCCGGGTACCAGACCTTGCGGCTCGTCGAGGTGGCCAGGTTGCCCGTGCAGGCGACCACCACGACGTTGCGGGCGAAGGCGTAGTCGATGGCGGCGGCCAGGGTCTCACTGGTGTCGGTGCCGCCGAGCGAAAGATTGATCACGCGGGCGCCGTGGTCGACCGCCCAGCGCACCCCGTTGGCGACGGTGATGGCCCGGTCGTACCGGTTCTCCTGGTCGAGCACCCGGACCGGAAGGATCTTGGCATCCGGCGCCAGCCCGACCGCGCCGCGGTCGTCGTCGTTACGCCCGGCGATGAGGCCGGCGACCGTCGTCCCGTGCCCCACCGGATCGGGCCCGTCGGCACCGGACGAGACCAGATCGACGCCGGGCAGCACCTGGCCGGCCAGGTCGGGGTGGGTGCCGTCCACACCGGAGTCGATCACCGCGACGATGACGCCCCGACCGGTGGACGTCTGCCAGGCGGTCTGCGCCCGCAACTTGGCGAGCTGCCACTGGCCGTCGCGGGCCGGGTCGATCCCGGTGAGCTCGTCCACCGGTGCCAGCCGGGCAGCTTCCGGTGCGGCGGCTGCCGGGGCGGCGTGCGCGGGCGGGGCCAGTGGACCGGCCACGGTGGCCACGACCGCCACCGCGCCGAGCAGCGCGCGTCCGGCGAGCCGCCGGGGTGGCGCGGTGGGAGCTCCCTGCCGATCCCTGGTCACATTCCCCAGCCATTTCATCGCGTCAGACACATGCTGCTCGGAGATTACCGGTTTTCCCGCGCGCCACGGTGCAAGTCGGTGAGGCCGGTCACCCGGGCGGGAGATGGGCCAGCTGGACCAGGCGCACGCCCTCCCGCCGGGTGACCAGGCGGCCACGGCCCGGTGGCAGTGGGCCGGCCTTCACCTGACCGACGAGCGGACCCTCCTCCGGGCCGCCCGACATCACCAGCCCGGCCGTGGACAGCTCCCGCAACCGCTGGATGATCGGCTCGAACGAGGTCCGGCCCGCGCCTCCGGAGCGGCGGGCCAGCACCAGGTGCAGGCCGACGTCCCGCGCGTGCGGCAGGTGCTCCTCCAGCGCCCGCAACGGGTTGGTCGGCCCGCCGGCCACCAGGTCGTAGTCGTCCACCAGCACGAACAGCTCCGGCCCGGTCCACCACGACCGCGTACGCAGCTCGGCCGGGGTGACCTGCGGCCCGGGCAGCCGCCCCTGGAGGTAGCCGGCCGCCGACTCGACCAGCTCGGTGGTGTGCGGTGCGGCGGTCCCGTACCCGATGAGGTGGGCCGTCTCGATGGCGCCCATCAGGCTGCGCCGGTAGTCGACCAGGATCACCCGGGCCTGCTCCGGGGTGAACCGGCGGACGATCGAGGTGGCCAGCGCGCGCAGGAACGAGGACTTGCCGCACTCGGCGTCGCCGAAGACCACGAAGTTCGGCTCGGCCGCGAAGTCCAGCACCACCGGGCGCAGGTCCGCCTCGGCCACCCCGATGGGGAAGGCCAGCCCGGTTGTCGCGGCCTGGTCCAGCTCGGCGTAGGGGAGCACCGGCGGGAGCAGCCGCACCGGGGGAGCGACCGGTCCGGACCAGGCTCCGGCGACGGCCTTGACCAGGTCCCCGGTCTCGGCGCCGAGGCCGGCGACCCGGGGCGCGGCGGCGAGGAAGTGCAGCCCGCCCGCGGTGATCCCGCGCCCCGGTCGCTCCTCGGGCACGGTCGCCGCGAGGGCGCGCTTCACCACCACCGAGTCGGCCGGGTCGCCGAGGCGCAGCTCCAGCCGGGAGCCGAAGAGGTCCCGGATCGCCGGCCGGAAGTCCGACCAGCGCAGCGCGCTCGCCACCACGTGCACCCCGTACGCCAGGCCCCGGGTGGCCAGCTCGGTGACCAGCGGCTCCAGGTCCTCGTACTCGCCGCGCAGGGTGTTCCAGCCGTCGATCACCAGGAACACGTCGCCGAACGGGTCGGTGCCGGCCGGCGCCGCGGCCCGCCGCCGGCGCCAGGCCGCCATCGACTCCACGCCCGCCTCGGCGAACCGCCGCTCCCGCTCCCCGAGCAGGGTGGCGATCTCGCCGACGGTCCGGCGGACCGCGGTGTCGTCGGCCCGGCCGCTCACCCCGCCGACGTGCGGCAGGTCGCGCAGCGCGCCGAGCGCCCCGCCGCCGAAGTCGAGGCAGTAGACCTGCACCTCGGCCGGGGTGTGGGTGAGCGCCAGCGCGCAGACCAGGGTGCGCAGCAGGGTGGACCGGCCGCTGCGCGTGGTGCCGACCACGGCGACGTGCCCGGCCGCTCCGTCCAGCGCCAGCCAGAACAGGTCACGGCGCTGCTCGAACGGCTTGTCCACCACGGCCACCGGCACCTGGAGGGCGCCGTGCAGCTCCGGGTTGCCCACGGTGAGCCCGCGGGCCGGGTCCGCACCGACCGGGCCGAGCAGCTCGTCGAGACAGGGTGACTCGTCGAGCGGGGGCAGCCAGACCTGGTGCGCGGGTGGGCCCTGCCCGGCGAGCCGCCCCACCAGCAGGTCGAGCAGGGTCTCGCCGGTCTCCTCCTCGGCCGGGAGGGCGGCCGGGGTGGCCGGCTCCGGCGCCGGCACCAGGTGGGTGGAGAAGGCGAGCAGCCGGGGGCTGCCGGCGCCGGCCGCGCCCGCCGGGCCGCCGCGCCGGCGTACCGCCCCGGAGACGTACGCGGCCTTGAACCGGACCAGCGGGTCGGTGCCCGAGCGCAGGTAGCCGTGCCCCGGGCTGCGCGGCAGCTCGTGCGCGTCCGGCACGCCGAGCACCGTCCGGGACTCCAGCGCCGAGAAGGTGCGCAACCCGATCCGGTACGACAGGTGGGTGTCCAGCCCGCGCAGCCGGCCCTCCTCGAGCCGCTGCGAGGCGAGCAGCAGGTGCACGCCGAGCGACCGGCCCAGCCGGCCGATCTGCACGAAGAGGTCGATGAAGTCGGGCTTGGCGGAGAGCAGCTCGGAGAACTCGTCGCAGACGAGCAGCAGCGAGGGCAGCGGGGCGAGCGGCGTGCCGGCCGCCCGGGCCCGCTCGTAGTCGCGTATCCCGGCGAAGTTGCCGGCCCGGCGCAGCAGCTCCTGCCGGCGCATCAGCTCGCCGTTGATCGCGTCGACCATCCGGTCGACCAGCGGCAGCGCGTCGGCCAGGTTGGTGATCACCGCGGCGGTGTGCGGCAGCCGTTCGAACGGCGCGAAGGTGGCCCCGCCCTTGAAGTCGACAAGCACGAAGTTGAGCTGCTCGGAGCTGTGCGTGGCGGCCAGCCCGAGCACCAGCGTGCGGAGCAGCTCGGACTTGCCCGAGCCGGTGGCGCCGATGAGCAGCCCGTGCGGGCCCATCCCGTCCTGCGCCGACTCCTTGAGGTCCAGCTCGATGGCGCCGCCGTCGGCGCCCACCCCGATCGGCACCCGCAGCCGGTCGCGGGCCGCCCGGGGGGCCCAGCCCTGCTCGGCGGCGAAGTTCTCCGGGTCGCCGAGGCCGAGCAGCTCGGGCAGGCCCGGCTCGGCGCCGGGCGGGGCGTCCGGCCCGCGTACCGTGCCGGCCAGCCGCAGCGGGGCGAGCCGGCGGGCCACCGCCTCGGCGTCGGCCGGCTCCAGCGCGTCGGCGACGCCCACCTCGGCGTGCCCCTCGGCGGAGCGCGAGTGCAGCCGGCCGTCGACCAGGTCGAGCAGGAGGGCGTACCGGTCGAGCAGGCGGGGCGGCGGGGTGTCCAGGTCGAGCACGGTGACCGCGTCGATCCCACCGTCGCCGGCCAGGTCGGTGGCACCGGTCAGGTCGCCGCCGTCGAGCACCACCAGCACGTGCGGCCCGTCGGTCGCCGGACCGGCCGGGCTGAACCGGGACCGGCTGGCCAGCACGTCGTCGAGGAGCCGCTCCAGCTCGGCGGCGGAGCTGGTGACCAGCCGGACCGGGCCGAGCGCGTCGGTGCGGGCGGGGTGGTGGGCGTGCGGCAGCCACTTGACCCACTCCCACCGCGCCCGGCGTTCCGGCCCGGCGCAGACCGCGATCAGCAGCTCGTCGGGGGCGTGGAAGACGGCGAGCTGGGTGAGCACGGCCCGGGCCAGCGCCTGGGCGGCCGGCGAGCCCGCGCCGCGGACGTCGCCCGCCGGGCCGCGCACGAATACCCGCGCGAAGCTGCGCAGCGAGAGCGCCACCGGCAGGTTCGGCACCACCGAGTACGCGTCCAGGAAGCGCCGCAGCGCCCCCGCGGTCATCGGCTCCAGCTCGTCCAGCGGCCGGGTGGTCGGCGGGACCAGCGGGGTGGCCAGCGTCTGCGGCCCGACCCCGACGCGGACCACGGCGAAGTCCGGGTCGCCGGGCCGGCGCTCCCACACCCGGTGGCTGTCCACCGTCGACCAGAGCCGTCCCGGATCGGGGTGCCGGTAGTAGAGCCCGGCCCGCTGCGCCCCCGCGGTCTCCCGGACCCGGCGGCGCAGCGCGGCGAGGTGCCGCAGGTACTCCCGGCGGGCGGCCATCATCTCCGACTTCTTCGGGCCGGCGCTGCCCCAGGAGGTCACCAGCATCGCCACCGAGGAGAGCCCGAACATGCCGCCCACCACGTACGAGTAGGCCCCGCCGCCCCGTCCGAACATCATCGCCATGGCCACCGTCCCACCGAGCATCGGCAGCACCATCAGCGCCTGCTGCCAGCGCCCACCGGCCACCGGGGGGATCTCCGGCGGCGGCTCGACCGGCAGCTCACCGGCCGGGATCTCCGGTGCCGGGCGGCGCGGCGGCCGCTTGATGACGACAGTGGACACTCGGCCTCCCCATTGCTCTCGGTAACCCGAGCCTGGCTCATCGTAGGTAAAGTCCACTCGTCCGTCAGCCACCGTTCCCGCTCGATATGGAGAGACATCGATGACAAGCGGGCTGGCCCGGGTCACGATCAGCGCCCCCCGGCGGCGGGTCGACGTGGCCCTGCCGGAGCAGGTCCCCCTCGCCGAGCTGCTGCCCGAGGTGCTCCGGCACGCCGGGGAGGGGCTGGCCGACGACGGCGAACGGCACGGCGGCTGGGTGCTGCGGCGGATCGACGGCGCGGTGCTGGCCACCGCGCAGGCGCTGCTGCCCCAGGGTGTCCGCGACGGCGAGGTGCTGCACCTCGTCCCGGCCCGCGCCGAGTGGCCCGAACTGGAGTACGACGACGTGGTCGAGGCGATCGCCGACGGGGCGCGCCGCCGGGGCGCCGCCTGGTCAGCCGGTGCCACCCGGGCCGCCGCCCTGGCCGGGGCGGGCGTGCCGCTGGCCGTCGGGCTGCTCGCCGTGCTGGCCGCCGGCCCGGGGCCGGGCAGCGGCTGGCCGGTCGCCGCCGCGGTGGCCCTGCTCCTGGTGCTCGCCGCGACCGCTGCCTCCCGGGCCTACGGGGACGGCCCGGTCGGCGCCACCCTCGGCGGGTACGCACTGCCCTGGGCCGCCGCGGCCGGCGCCCTGGTGGTCGGCTCCGGCGACCCGGTCGGCCCGCTCGGGTGGCTTGCGCCGCTGCGCTGGGTCGGCGCGCCCGAACTGCTCGCCGGCTCGGTGGCGCTGCTGCTGGTGTCGGTGCTCGGCCTGCTCGGCGTGGCCAGCCGGTCCCGGGTCTTCCTGGCCGGCGCGACCACCGGCGCGGCCGGCGCGGGGGCCGGCTTCGGCGCGCTGTTCCTCGACCCGGCCGGCACCGCCGCCGTGCTGCTCTGCGCGCTGGTCTTCGCGCTGGGCGGGCTGCCGCTGCTGGCCATCCGGCTCGGCAAGGTGCCGCTGCCGCCGATCACCCTGCCCGCTCCGGCCGGCGGCCCGCCCGGCGTCCGTGACCTGCCCGACCGGGGCCGGGTGCACGCGGCCGTGGCCCGCACCGAGGAGATGCTGACCGGGATGCTGCTCGGGCACGCGCTGCTGGCCGTCGCGGCCACCGCGGTGCTCGTCACCACCGGCGGGGTCGCCGGCCGGCTGCTGGTGGCGGTCGGCTGCGGGGTGCTGCTGCTGCGCTCCCGGCTCTTCGTGGCGGTCCGGCACCGGGTGCCCGCCGTCGCCGCCGGGCTGGCCGGGTACGCCCTGCTCGGCGCGGTGCTCGCCGGCCGGGCCGGCCCGGCGGGCCGGTTGGCGCTGACCGTGGGCGGCCTGGTCCTGGCCCTGGTGGCCGTCGCGGCCGGCGCCACGTACGCCCGGCGGCCGGTCTCCCCGTACCTCGGTCGGCTGGCCGACCTGACCGACACCGCGCTGGTGGTCGCCGTGGTCCCGGTGGCCTGCGCGGTGCTCGACCTCTACGACCGGGCCCGCGGCCTGCTCGGCTGACCGGCACGCACGAGGGCCCGGGTCGCTCGGTGGAGCGGCCCGGGCCCGTCGGCGCGGATCAGGTCAGTGCAGGGTCTCGCCGCGCTCGGCGGCCTCCTTGGCGCGCTGGTACGACGCCACGATCTCGGCCTCGGCCTCGGTGCGGCCCACCCAGGTGGCGCCCTCGACCGACTTGCCCGGCTCCAGATCCTTGTAGACCTCGAAGAAGTGCTGGATCTCCAGCCGGTCGAACTCGCCCAGGTGGTGGATGTCCCGCAGGTGCTCCTGGCGCGGGTCCTCGTAGGGCACGCAGAGGACCTTGTCGTCGCCGCCCTTCTCGTCGGTCATGCGGAACATGCCGATGGTGCGGCAGCGGATCAGGCAGCCCGGGAAGGTGGGCTCGGGCACCAGCACCAGCGCGTCCAGCGGGTCGCCGTCCTCGCCCAGGGTGCCCTCGATGAAGCCGTAGTCGGCCGGGTACTGCGTGGAGGTGAAGAGGGTGCGGTCCAGCCGGATCCGGCCGGTCGCGTGGTCCACCTCGTACTTGTTGCGGTGACCCTTGGGGATCTCAACCGTGACGTCGAAATCCATCTCGCACGCTCCCTCGTTTGCCCACGCTGGCTAACGGAAACCAGTGGCGCCGCCCACCGGACGGGGTGAACGCCCCCCGCCGGCTCCGGCCGCCGCATAGTGTTCGGACCGAAGTAGTGTCACCCAAGGCGCTTTTGAGCGGGGGAGGAGGGGGTCGTGGGGAGGGAAGATTCACACTACCGCCCCGGAGGGCTTGACGGGCGCGGGTCCGCAGGTTCCGGTTCCGGCGGGGCCACCGGCCGCGTCTCGGTCCCCGGCACCAACCCCGCCCACGGCCCCGGGCCGGCCGTCGGGTCCGCCCAGGTAGGCCGCGCCAACCCCGGGGAGTACGGCCGTCCGGGGCCCCCGGACCACGGCCGCGCCGCGCCCAACGAGTACGGCCACGCCGCGCCGCGCGAGTACGGCCACCCCGGGCCACGGGAGTACGGACATGCCGCGCCGCGGGAGTACGGACATGCCGGGCCACGGGAGTACGGACACGCCGGGCCGGGGGAATACGGTCACGCCGACCCCCGGCAGTACGGCCACCCCGACCCGCGGGACCGGGGCGCGGGCCCGGCCGCACCGGTGAGCTGGC
>NZ_JBSSLX010000023.1:0-47528 GCF_053890995.1 Micromonospora sp. I033
GGTCCTTCGCCCGGGCGAACACGTCGTCCAACATCGCTGGTGTCAGCCGCCCGGTGAAGGTGTTCTGCTGGCTGACGTGGTAGCAGCCGAGCAGCGCCGGTGCGGACGTGCCGGACCAGTGTGCCCCATGGCCGAAGGCCGGTCGCGGAGTGGGCGGGCGCTGTCCGTACACGTGGCGCAGCACCGGCCACCACGCGGCCCAGGCGAACGCGCCCAGCGCGACCACGACGCGCAGGGTGGGCCGGATCAGCGCGACCTCGCGGTGCAGCCACGGCGCGCAGGTGTCCCGCTCGGCCGGGGTGGGCTTGTTGTCCGGCGGGGCGCAGCGCACGGCGGCGAAGATGCGGGTGTGCCGCAGGGCGAGGCCGTCGTCGGCGGACACGCTGGTCGGCTGGTTGGCCAGCCCGGCCCGGTGCAGCGCGGCGAAGAGCACGTCACCGGAGCGGTCCCCGGTGAAGATCCGGCCGGTGCGGTTGCCGCCGTGCGCGGCGGGCGCCAGGCCGAGGATGCCGATCCGCGCGTCGGGCGGGCCGAAGCCGGGGACGGGCCGGCCCCAGTAGTCCTGGTCGCGGAAGGCCGCCCGCTTGACCCGGGCCACCTCCTCGCGCCAGACGACCAGCCGGGGGCAGGCGAAGCAGTTGCTCACCGCGCCGTCGAGGTCGGCCAGGTCGGTCGCCCGCGCGGCGCGGGCGACCACCTCGGCGGGGGTACGCGGCTCAGCCAAGCTTCGCCCGGAACAGTTCCAGCGTGCGGGCCCACGCGGTGGCGGCGGCCCGCTGGTCGAAGTGCTCCGGCCGGTCCTCGTTGAAGAACGCGTGGGCGGTGCCCGGGTAGTCGTAGGTCTGGCAGGTGCCGCCGGCCGCCTCGATGGCCCGGCGTACGCCCTGCACCCCGTCGGCGGCGGAGAGGCCGTCCGCCTCGGAGCAGTGGATGAGCGCCGCCTTGCCCGCGTAGTCGGCCCAGTCGGTGCGCATGCCCTCCCAGGGCAGCCGGGGGTAGAAGCCGGCGGTGGCGACGATCCGCTCGGAGAACGTGCCGGACCAGAGCGCCAGGCTGGCGCCGGCGCAGAACCCGGCGCAGCCGACCTTGCCGGCGACCTCGGTCCGGTTGGCGAGGTATTCGGCGGCGGCCGCGATGTCGCTCGCCGCCTCGTCCATCTGGGTGCTGTTCAACATCTGCCGGGGCTCACTCGGCTTGCTGGCCGGGCCGCCGTGCCGGAAGTCGGGCGCGAGGGCGACGAAGCCGGCCTCCGCGAAGCGGTCCACCACCGCCCGGACGTGGGGCACCAGGCCCCACCAGTCCTGGATGACGATGACCGCCGGGCTGGCCGCACCGCCGGAGGGTATCGCGAGATACCCCTCGCTCGTCCCCCCGTTGCCGGTGAAGCTCACCATCTCGCCCATGGTCCCGTCCTCCTAGCGGTCAGTCATCGTTGGCTGGTCGCACAGTGGGTGTTACGTGCGGGTAGCGTGCCACGCGCTCACCGGCCCGGGGAAGACGAAAGAACAGTGGCATTCACCTCCCGTTCGCCTCCCGGTCCGGGAGGCGAACGGGACGGGCTCCCGGGTGGGTCCACTCCTCCACCATGGACATGCCGAGGGGCGCCCGCCGGTCGGCGGGCGCCCCTCGGGGTGGGCTTCAGCGGGTCGGCGTCGGCGTGCTCTCGCCGGGCGTCACCGACGGGCTCGGGGTCGGCCCGGTGGTGGCGCTCGCGCTCGGCTCCGGGGTCGCGCTCGCGCTGGGCTCGGAGGTGGTGCTCGCGCCCGGCGCGGGTGGGGCGCTCAGGGTCGGCGCGGCCGGGGCCGGCGCCGGCGCTCCGAAGGGGGCCCGGTCGGGGCAGTACGGGTAGGCGTTGCGCGGCGGGGGCATGTTGCCGCTCGCGTCCAGGCAGGTCGGCCAGCCGAGCCGGATCGGCACGCCGTTCTGGTCGAACAGTTGGGCGTTGCGGACCAGCCGCCCCTCCTGGTCGTAGACGAAGACGTCCTCCACCCGGTCGTACCGGTCGCCGACCGAGACCTCCTGGTAGCTGCCGAACGGGTCGGAGCTGGCGTGCTGGTCGACGTTGACCAGCACACCGAAGGAGAAGATCAGCAGCGCCGCGGTGCCCAGTCGCGTGAGCCGCCGCGGCCAGCCCCGGAGGCCGGGTGAGCGTCGGCCCAGCCAGACCGAGGCGAGGACCGTGCCGGCGAGCAGGAACAGGCCGGCCAGCACGCTGCCGTCGAGCCGGGGAAGCAATCCGGCGGGCTCCTGGAGCACGACCGAGATCACCAGCGCCGCGAGCCAGCCGCGCAGCAGCCACCAGGCGGGGCGCAGCGGGCGGAGGAACTCGCTCACCGAGGACTGCCCGAGCAGCGGGCCGAGCTGGCTGTCGAGGGCGCGCAGCTGGGTGCCGGCGCGCGCCTGGGCGGCGGCCAGTCGCCGGCTCCGGCGCCCCGGGCCGGCGCCCACCCCGGCCCCGGCGGCCGCCCGCAGTTCGGCCGCGTACGCCTCCGGCTCGCCGAGCCGGTCGACAAGCGTGCCGTCGGCCTCGGCGGCGACCTCGGCGAGGTGCTCCGGCAGGTCCTCGGTCAACTCGTCCCGAACGGTGGGCGGCAGGTCGGCCAGGGCGGCCCGCACCCGGTCGACGTAGTCCGCGATCTCCTGCCCAGTGACGGTCATGCCGCCATCCCCCGATCGTCGAGCAGTGCGTCCATGGTGGTGGCGAAGGAGCGCCAGGTCTTGCCGGAGCGGGTGAGCTGGTCCCGGCCGGCGGCGTTGAGTGAGTAGTACTTGCGGTGCGGGCCGGACTCGCTCGGCACCACGTAGGTGGTCAGCAGGCCGGCGGCGAAGAGCCGGCGCAGGGTGCCGTAGACCGAGGCGTCGCCGACCTCCTCCAGGCCGGCCTCGCGCAGCCGGCGGAGAATGTCGTAACCGTAGCCGTCCTCGTCCTTGAGCACGGCGAGAACGGCGAGGTCGAGCACGCCCTTGAGGAGCTGCGTCGTATCCACGCTCCGCACACTAGTGTGGATTGCGTAGTACCGTCAAGCACATGGTAGCTGCGTAGGCTCGGGGCATGTCGTGGAGCAGCTACGCGTCGTTCCTGATCTTCGCCACCGTGCTGATCCTCATCCCGGGGCCGGACTTCGCCGTGGTCACCCGGAACACGCTGGCCGCCGGCCGGCGCCGGGGCAGGTGGAGCGCCATCGGCGTGACCGCCTCGAACGCGGTGCAGGGGGTGACCGCCGCCGCCGGGCTCGGCGCGCTCATCGTCCGCTCCCAGCCGCTGTTCGAGGCGATCCGCTGGGCCGGCGTGGCGTACCTGGCGTACCTCGGGGTGCAGGCCTGGCGGTCGGCCTGGCGCGGTGACTACCCGCCGCTGGCCGGCGACGCCGCGGTCGCGCCCGGGCAGGCGCTGGCCGGGTTCCGGCAGGGCTTCCTGTCCAACGTCACCAACCCGAAGGTGCTGGCCTTCTACCTGGCCGTGCTGCCGCAGTTCGTCGGCGGCGCCGCGCCGGTCGGGGCGCTGCTCGCCTTCGCGCTCAGCCACGCGGTGCTCGGCCTCGTCTACCTGCTGGTGCTGGTCGCGGCGCTGGACCGGGCCCGGGAGCTGCTGTCCCGGCGGCGGGTCCGGCGCTGGCTGGACGGGCTCACCGGCGTGGCGCTGCTCGGCTTCGGTGCCCGCCTCGCCACCGAACGCGTCTGACCCTGCCGGGCACGTCACCGTCCGCGACCCGCTCCGGGGCGCCCCACCGGGCCACCGCGTGCGCATTGACTTAATTTTCGCTTATGAGGCCCTCTCATCCTCGCGGAACGTCGGTACGTTGCCCGGATGCGACACCTCGGAACCGTGCTCGCCGCGGCCATCGTCGGTCCGCTGGCCTGGATTCTCTTCGCCCTCGGTCAGGACCGGTCGGAGCGGGCGTTCGCCGCCGCCCAGGACGGCGGCGCACTGGACAGCGGTGATTTCGTCCGACCCGCGCTGGTGCTGGCCGCCGCCGGGATCGTGCTCGGACTCATCGCCACGCTCCGGTTCTCCCCGCTGGGCGCGGCGCTGACCGGCCTGGTCTACTCGGCCAGCTACCTGGGCCTGCTGGTCAGCCCGACCAGCGTGACCAATCTGTTCGACCACAAGCTGACCCTGAGCGGCCACCAGGTCGACCTGGCGGCCCCGCTTCGGACCGGAACGACACTGCTGGTCGGCTCGCTGCTCCTCGTCGGGGTCGTGAGCGTCCGCCGCTGGCAGCGGTGGCCGCAGCCCGCGGACGACACCCCCGCGTCGCTGGAAGCGGACGAGATCCTCCCGCCCGCAACCCCACGGGACCGCCCGCTGGGCGTGGACGGCCTCGGGCTGAGCACGCCGCGCAGCACGCCCGAGCCGGAACTGGTCCGGGCCGGCGGTTCCGCCGGGGCAGGCGATTCGACGTGGGCCGGCCGTTCGGACTGGGCCGGGCTGCTGTCGGGCGGCTCCGGGGTCAGGTCCGGGCGGTCGTCGGACTGGCCGCGCCAGCGTCCGCGGTGAACCGTCGACGGCTCACCGCGCCGACGCGGCGCTCTGAGTCAGCTCACCACCGGCATCTGCGACAGAATCCGTGCTGATGGATCAGACATAGAGCTTGCGAAGCTCGCGGGCGATGTCGGGGACCTCGGTCAGCGTGCCAGCGGCCACCGACATCACGAGAGCCTCGGCCTCATCAACGTCGACACCCTGGATCGGCACCTCGTTGAGCGCCAGGAACACCCGCGCCGCCGCCCAGGCGAGACGATGGTTCCCGTCGATCAGCGCGTGGTTCATGCAGACCGAGTGGAGCAGCGCCGTGGCCTTGCTCCAGAGATCGGTGTAGGCCTCCTGGCCGAACGCCACGGTGGCCGGGCGGACCACCGCGGACGAGAGCAGACCGAAGTCACGGACCTGCGGCGTGTCACCCAGCACGACAGAGGCGATCTCCACGAGGTCGTCGACCTCGAGGTAGTTGATCACTCCGCCAGCCGCCGCAACAGTTCGGCGTCGCGCTCGGCGACCTCTCGCGCAAGGTCCCGCACCCGGGCGTGACGACTGCGCGCCGAGACGTACTCCTCGACCGCCACGACGATGGTGGCGTTCATCGACCGGTGCTCCTGGTCGGCGAGCTGCTTGAGCCGCTCGTGCAGCCCGTCAGGCAGATTGACCGTGGTGACCATATGGAAATCATACCGGCCGCACCCAGGGGAAACCACCTAGACCGGGGTCTCCGCGAGGCTCCAGGCGATGCCGTCGAGGATGTCGTGTTCGGAGGCGACCACCGAGGACATCCCGGCCCGCTCCATGATGACCCGCAGCACAAGCGCGCCCGCGCCGATCACGTCGGCCCGGCCGGGGTGCATCACCGGGATGGCCAGCCGCTGCTCGCGGGTCCTGCCCAGCAGGTCGGCGGTGACGTCGGCGACCTGGTCGTACGACGCCCGGGCGTGGTGGATGCGCGCCGGGTCGTACTCCTGGAGCCCCTGGGCGATGGCGACCACGGTGGTGACCGACCCGGCGAGCCCGACCAGGGTGGCCGCCTCCCGCCCCGGCACCGCCGTCAGCGCCCGGTCCACCGCGACCGCGATGTCGGCCTGCGCGGCGGCGACCTCGTCCAGGCCGGGCGGGTCGCCGTGCAGGTGGCGCTCGGTCATCCGGACGCAGCCGATGTCCATCGAGATCGCCGCCTGGACGCCGCCCTCGCGGGTGCCGACCACGAACTCGGTCGAGCCGCCGCCGATGTCGACCACCAGGTACGGCGGTTCGGCGTCGGCGGGCAGCCCGCGGACCGCCCCGGTGAAGGAGAGCCGGGCCTCCTCGTCACCGGTGACCACCTCGGGCGCCACGCCGAGGGTCTGCTCGACCATGGCCCGGAAGTCGGCGGCGTTCGAGGCGTCGCGGGAGGCGGAGGTGGCGCACATCCGGACCCGCTCGGCGCCCAGCTTCTCGATTTCCGCCGCGTAGTCGGCGAGCGCGACGCGGGTCCGCTCGATCGCCTCGGGCGCGAGCCGGCCGGTCTTGTCGACGCCCTGGCCCAGCCGGACGATCTCCATCCGGCGACTCCGGTCCACCAGCGGGGCCTGCGGCCCGGCGGACGGGTCGGGCAGGTCGGCGACCAGCAGTCGGATCGAGTTGGTCCCGCAGTCGATGGCGGCCACACGAGTCGTCACGGCTGCCACCCTACGGCAGCCCGACCGACCGGCACCGCCACCGGCCGGCTCAGTCGCCGACCGGGGGGCAACCGAGGAGGTGGGCGCCGAGCGGGGTCAGGCGGTGGCGGACCGCGCCGCCGTCGCGCTCGGTGGTGACCAGGCCGGCGGCGCGCAGCGCGGTGGCATGCTCGGAGGCCGAGGAGAGGCTGACCCCGACGTCTCGGGCGAGCGCCGTGGTGGTGTGCGGGCCCGGCTCGGCGAGGCGCCGCAGCACCGCGGCGCGGGTGGTGCCCAGCACGCCGGCGAGCGGGTCGGCGGCCGGCGCGGCGGCCCGCGGCGGCATCGCGGCGGGATACACGAGCAGGACCGGCCGGCCCGGTTCGACCAGGACCCGGGGCAGCGGGCCGGCCACCGGCGACGGGAGCAGCACCATCCCCTCGCCGGTGCCGGTCACCTCGCCGCTCCACCAGGTGCGCACCTCCAGCACGGGTGGCCGCCACCGGATCGCCGGGTGCAGCCCGTCGAAGAGGCCGGCCAGGCCGCGCCGGGCCAGCCGGTGCGCGGCGTCGGCCAACTGCCGCTGGTGGACGGTGGTCAGGGTGGACCAGTGCGGGGCCAGCACCGCACCGAACCAGGTGTCGAGCGCCCGGCCGAACAGGTCGAGCACCGTCGGGTCGGCGGCGGCGAAACCGCGCCGCAGCGGCGTCGCGGGGACCTCGGCGTAGGCCACGGCGACCTCCCGCCGGACCCGGCGGGCGGGGGTGGACCGGATCGCCGCGAGGCCGGCGGCCACCGAGTCCAGCCCGTCGAACGGGGTGAGGAAGTCGGGCAGCCGGCCGCGGGCCGGCAGCAGGTGCCGCAGCGACGCGACGGCGGCGCGCACCCCGCGTGCGGAGGTCGCCGTGCCCGCCGCCGCGACGAGGTCCGGCGCCATGGCGGCGGTGGCCGGATCGTGCAGCGCCTGGCAGGCCAGCATCGCGGTGCCGACCGGGTGCAGGCGGTCGACGAACCGTACCCGGCACAGGTCCGCCGGTCCGAGGTGCAGCCGCAGCATGGGAGCAGCGTGCCCGGCTTCGGCGAGGACCGAAAGGGTTGACCGGCTCGGGTCCCGGAACCGACGGTGGAGCAAGGTCAGCCACGGGGAGGGCGGGGCGTGCGGCGGACGATCGCGGTGCTGGCGGGACTGGTCCTGGCGTTGACGGGCGGGGCGTGCGGCGGGAAGGGCGAGCAGGAGGCCACGCCGGCGCCCGCCGAACGGCCGGCCGCCGGGGACCACGAGCTGAAACTGAGCCACGGCGGGATGGAGCGCAGCTACCTGCTGCACGCCCCGCCCGGGTACGACCCGGCGCGCCCCGCGGCGCTGGTCATCGCGCTGCACTTCTTTCCCGGCAGCGGAGCCGGGATGCGGGAGCTGACCGGCCTCAACGCCCGCGCGGACCGGGAGAACTTCCTGGTCGCCTACCCGGACGGGCGGCACGGAGGCTTCAACGCGCTGATCTGCTGCGGGTCCGCGGACGACGTCGGGTTCCTCAGCGCGCTCACCCGTCACCTGGTCGACACGTGGCGGGCCGACCCGGACCGGGTCTACCTGACCGGCATCTCCAACGGCGGTGACCTGAGTTTCCGCCTCGCGGTGGAGGCCACCGGCCTGTTCGCGGCGATCGGCGTGGTCAGCGGCGGCTACAGCGGCCCGCTGACCGAGCCGGACAGCTACGTGCCGAAGCGGCCGGTCTCGGTGATCACCTTCGTCGGCGGGCAGGACCGGTACGCCGGCATCTTCCACGACGGGCTGCGCACCTGGCAGCGACGCCTCGGCTGCCGGCCGGTGACCGGGAGGAAGCCGGCGGTCCCCGCCGGACTGAGCCGGGCCGACGCGCGCTGCGCCGACGGCAGCGACGTGACCGTGTGGAGCCTCCCCGAGATGGGTCACTCCTGGCCGGGCGCCACGTCGGGGGAGCTCGCCGCCCCGAACGCCGGCATCACGGCCACCGACCTGATCCTGGAGTTCTTCGCGGCCCACCCGCGACGCGCCTGAGGCGGATCAGAGGCGCAGCAGCATCCGGCTGTTGCCGAGGGTGTTCGGCTTGACCCGCTCCAGGTCGAGGAACTCCGCGACGCCCTCGTCGTAGGAGCGGAGCAGCTGCTCGTAGACCGGCTGCGGCACCGGGGCGCCGTCGATCTCGTGGAAGCCGAACGAGCCGAAGAACCCGGTCTCGAAGGTGAGCACGAAGATCCGGGCGACGCCCAGCTCGCGGGCCGCGTCGATCAGCTCGCCGACGATCCGGTGCCCGATCTTGTGCCCCCGGCAGGACGGGTCGACCGCCACCGTGCGGATCTCGGCGAGGTCCTCCCACATCACGTGCAGCGCCCCGCAGCCGACCACGGTGCCGTCGGGCGTCACCGCCACCCGGAACTCCTGCACGTCCTCGTAGAGGGTGACGGTGGCCTTGCTGAGCAGCCGCCGGTCGTCGGTGTAGGTGTCCACCAGGCGCCGGATGCCGCGCACGTCGGAGGTGCGGGCGCGGCGGACCACGATCTCGTCGGCGGCGGTCATCTCACTCCGCCGCGGGCACGTCCACGCAGGGGCCGGCGGCCCACCACTTCTCCACCAGGGCGAGGGTCTCGTCGCCGAACGGGTTGACCCCCGGCCCGGCGGCGAGCGCGTGCCCGAGGTGCACGTGCAGGCACTTGACCCGCCCCGGCATGCCGCCGGCCGAGATGCCCGCGATCTCCGGCACCTGGCCGATCGCCTCCCGGCGGCTCAGGTAGTCCTCGTGCGCGGCCCGGTAGCGGGCGGCCAGCTCCGGGTCCTCGGCGAGCCGCTCGGCCATCTCCTTCATCAGCCCGGCGGACTCCAGCCGGCTGCACGCCGCGGTGGCCCGCGGGCAGGTCAGGTAGAACAGCGTCGGGAAGGGCGTGCCGTCGGCCAGCCGGGGCGTCGTCTCCACCACGTCGGGCAGGCCGCACGGGCACCGGTGGGCCACCGCCCGGGTGCCGCGGGGCGGGCGTCCGAGCTGCGCGGCCACCGCGGCCAGGTCGGCCTCGGTGGCCGGCTGGCGCTCCGGCAGGGGTACGGATTCCGCCGCCGGATCCTGCGGTGGTACGACGCTCAAGGGTGCCTCTCCCGTTCCGGTGCTCACTTGTCGGGGCGCTCGGCGTTGGCCGCCTGCACGCTCGACCACAGGGTGTCGTACCAGGGATCAGGCGGCTTCGGCGGCCCCGGCTTCGCGCCCTTGCCGGCGTCCTTGGCGGCCCCCTCCGGGTCGGAGAGCACCACCAGCAGCGTCTCGCCGGGCCGGCCCATGAAGAACCGTTCCCGGGCCTGCGTCTCGATGTACGCCGGGTCCTGCCACTTCTCGGCCTCGATGGTGAGTCTTTCGATCTCCCGGCGCTGCTCGGCCTGGGACGCCTCCATCCGTTCGATGTCGGCCTGCTGGTCCAGGTAGACCCGGACCGGATAGGTGTAGCCCAGGGCGAGCGCGATCAGCACCGCGAAGAGCACGGTGGCGCGCCCGGTGAAGCGCCGGGGTTGGGGTGCGGTGAGCCGCTTGACCGTGCCACCGGCCGCGGTACGCCGGGCCGCGGCGGGGCGGCTCGCGGAGCGTACCCCCTCGGTGGCGCGGGTGGCGCCGGGCGACCGGCCGGCGGCGCGCGGCTCGGCGCGGACGCCGGTGTCGCGGACCGACGACCGGACCCGGCCCCCGCCCGGCCGGCCGGCCTGACCCGGCCGACGGGCGGGCCGCTGGCCACCCGGTGTGCGGCGCTGCTGCATCGTCACACCCCTCCCCCGGAGCTCTCGGCTCAGGCCGAACGGTAGCGCGGGAACGCGCCGGCGCCGGCGTACCGCGCCGCGTCGGCCAGCTCCTCCTCGATCCGCAGGAGCTGGTTGTACTTGGCGACCCGGTCCGAGCGGGCCGGGGCGCCGGTCTTGATCTGGCCGCAGCCGGTGGCGACCGCCAGGTCGGCGATGGTGGTGTCCTCGGTCTCGCCGGAGCGGTGGCTCATCATGCACGTGAAGCCGGCCCGGTGGGCCAGGTCCACCGCGTCCAGGGTCTCGGTGAGCGAGCCGATCTGGTTGACCTTCACCAGCACGGCGTTGGCGGCCTTCTCGGTGATGCCCCGGGCGATGCGCTGCGGGTTGGTCACGAACAGGTCGTCGCCGACGATCTGGATCCGGTCGCCGAGCGCCGCGGTGAGGGTGGCCCACCCGCTCCAGTCGTCCTCGGAGAGCGGGTCCTCGATGGAGACGATCGGGTAGTCGCCGACGAGCTTGGTGTAGTAGTTGCTCATCTCCTCGGCGCTCTTCGCGCTGCCCTCGAAGGTGTAGCTGCCGTTGTCGAAGAACTCGGTGGCGGCCACGTCGAGCGCGAAGACGATGTCGGTGCCGAGCCGGTAGCCGGCCTTCTCCACAGCCTCGGCGATCAGGTCGAGCGCGGCGGCGTTGGTCGGCAGGTTCGGGGCGAAGCCGCCCTCGTCGCCGAGGCCGGTCGACAGGTCCTTCTTCTTCAGCACCGACTTGAGCGCGTGGTAGACCTCGGCGCCGGAGCGGAGCGCGTCCCGGAAGGTGGGCGCGCCGATCGGCGCGATCATGAACTCCTGGATGTCGACGTTCGAGTCGGCGTGCGCGCCGCCGTTGAGGATGTTCATCATCGGCACCGGGAGCAGGTGCGCGTTCGGGCCGCCCAGGTAGCGGAAGAGGCTCAGCTCGGCGCTGCCCGCGGCGGCCTTCGCCACGGCCAGCGAGACACCCAGGATGGCGTTGGCGCCCAGCTCGGCCTTGTTGTCCGTGCCGTCGATGTCGATCATCTTCTGGTCGATCAGCCGCTGCTCGCTGGCCTCGTACCCGATGAGCTGGTCGACGATCTTGTCCTCGATGTTGGCGACGGCCTTCTCGACACCCTTGCCCAGGTAGCGGTCCTTGTCACCGTCGCGCAG
Organism: Micromonospora sp. I033; assembly: GCF_053890995.1. Classification (NCBI taxonomy): domain Bacteria; kingdom Bacillati; phylum Actinomycetota; class Actinomycetes; order Micromonosporales; family Micromonosporaceae; genus Micromonospora; species Micromonospora sp. I033. The sequence goes on from NZ_JBSSLX010000023.1 coordinate 11,065, forward strand.
CTCGATCGCCTCGAAGGCGCCGGTGGAGGCGCCGGACGGCACCGCGGCGCGGGCGATCGTGCCGTCGTCGAGCCCGACCTCGACCTCGACCGTCGGGTTGCCCCGCGAGTCCAGGATCTCCCGGGCGACGATTCCCTCGATGGTTGCCACTGAGTCGCTCCTCGTTTGTGTGTTCCGGTCCGGTATGGGCCGCGACGGTGCGGCTGAGGCAGGTGTTGAACGCAGCGTATCGGTCCCCGCCCGCGCGTACCTGCGTCGGGGCGGCACCCGGTGACTGAACGCGAGGGACCTCGCCCCACGCGGATCCTCACGTGAATGCCGGCCACGACGGAGGGTGACACGGACATTCCCGGATTAGCCGGCCTCAACCGACAACGGGTTTGCGAGAGGTTGCGTCGATCGACAAGGCTGGGCACCATGCCCGCCGCCTCGACGACTTTCCGCGTGCTCGCCGCCTCGGCCATCGCGTCGCTCTCGGTCACCGGCTGCCAGGCCCTCGACGACACCGGGGTCGCCCTCGCACGGGCCGACCTGGTCAACGACCTCACCGCCCGGATGGACCGGGCGCTGGAGCGGACCTGGGCCGCCGAATACCAGCTCAGTGGCGGGCGGACCGCCTCGATCGCACAGACCGAGGAGCCGCTGCGCTCCTCCTACACCTGGCCGGACGGCAAGATCACGGTGACCCAGGAGGCGGTGACCCGGTGCGCGAACACGGCCGGGCGCACCTCCTGCACGGTGTCGCCACCGGTGCTGACCGCCGGCAAGCCCTCGGTGATCGTCTACGGCGAGGCGCGCAAGCAGGGCCTGGTCACCCCACCGGCGGTGATCCGGCTGCTCACCGAAGCGGCGCTGGACCCCCAGGCGGCCATCGAGCAGAGCGACACCACGCTGGCCGGGCACCACGCGACCTGCGTCGACGTCACCCGGGCCGGCGACCGCTTCGACGCCTGCGTGACCAGCGAGGGGGTGCTGGGCAGCTTCACCGGCAACCTCGACGGCAAGCCGGCGGAGATCACCCTGAGCCGTTACACCGACGCGGTCGAGTCGGCCGCCTTCGACGTGCCGGCCGGCGCGGGCGTGGTCGACCGCCGCCCGACCACGTCGTGAGCCCCGGCGGCCCGGGAACCCCCGCGCCGCGCGAGGCCGGCGTGCCGGCGCGACCGGCCGGCTTCCTCCCCGCCGCCGACCACGGCCGGCCGCCGAACCCGGACGACCTCGCCCTGGCGGTGGCCGGGCGCAGGCTGCTGACCGGCGCCGACGGGCGGTTTCCCCGGGTGGGCGAGCTGCCCGCCGGCCTCGACTGGGTGCCGGTCGGCACGCTCGACGGGGTGCCGGCCTGGGCGGCCGAGGCCGCCGACCCCGAGGCGCCGCCGGATCGCTGGCGCGGCTGGCGCGGCCTCGCCGCCGAGCTGCCCGGACCACAGGCCGACCTGGCCGGGCGGGCGCTCGCGGTGGTCACCTGGCGGCGTACGCACCGGTGGTGTGGAGCGTGCCGGACCGAGCTGGTGGACGTGCCGGGCGAGACCGCACGGCGCTGTCCCGCCTGCGACCTGACGGTGTTCGTGCCGCTCTCCGTCGCGGTGCTGGTGGCGATCACCCGCCCCGGCCCGGCCGGTGGCCCCGACGAGCTGCTGCTGGTCCGGCACGCGTACGGGCCGACCGGGCTGTGGGCGCTGGTCGCCGGGTTCGTGGAGGCGGGCGAGTCGCTGGAGGCGGCCGCCCACCGGGAGGTCGCCGAGGAGGTCGGGCTGGCCATCGGGCGACCCGCCTACGTGGACAGCCAGCCCTGGGCGATGTCCGGCCCGGGCACCCTGCTCGCCGGCTTCACCGCCACCGTGGCCGACCAGGCGGCCGAGCCGGTGGTCGACCCGAAGGAGCTGACCGAGGCGCGCTGGTTCCCGGTGGACGCGCTGCCGGCGGAGCTGCCCCCGGCGTACTCCCTGTCGCGCTGGCTGGTCGACGCGGTCGCCGCCGGATCGCGCTGAGGCTCAGACGCCCAGCAGGGTCCGCAGGTGGCGGGGCGGCGGGCAGTCGTGCGCCAGCATGGCGTCGTGCCAGTCGCGCGTCGACACCCCGTCCGGCCGCGCGCGGGCGATGTCGGCCATCTCGCTGTAGCCGACGAAGTAGGTGGAGAGCTGGGTGGAGGTGAGCAGCGCCCGCCGCCACTTGCCGGCCGCCTCGCCCTCCTCCTGGAAGCCGCGCCCGGTCATCAGCGCCATGGCCTCGGACTCGGGCAGGTCCTCGCAGTGCACGAGCTGGTCGAGCAGCGCGTTGATGGTCATCCGGAGCTGCATCTTGAGCTGCTGGAGCCGGACCGGCAGCCCGCCGAAGCCGAGCCCGGCCATCAGCTCCTCGGTGTAGACCGCCCAGCCCTCGATGAACACCCCGGACTCGGTGAGCGCGCGGACCCGGGTCGGGCCGGTGTAGCGGCGGGCGTGCGCGAGCTGGAGGAAGTGGCCGGGCATCGCCTCGTGCACGGTCAGGTTGCGGATCATGTGGTCGTTGTATTCGCGGTAGAACGACTCGACCCGCTGCGCCGGCCAGTCCGCCGGGGTGGGCGCGATGCAGTAGAAGGTCGGCACGTCCGCCGTCTCCAGCGGGCCGGGCGAGTCGCAGTAGGCCACCGCCACGCCGCGGGCGAACTCCGGCATCTCCTGGATCACGCACGGGTCGTCGACCAGGCTGATCAGGTCGTGGGCCCGGACGAAGTCGCTCGCCTCGTCGAGCGTGACCGAGGCGAGGTCGACGATGGTGGCGTCGTCCGGGTGCTCGGCGGCGAGCAGGTCCAGCGCCCGGCGTACCGTCTCGTCGTCGGCCGGGCCGCCGACCAGCTCGACGGCCGCCGCGCGGATCTCGGCGGTGACCCGGTCGAGGTTCGCCCAGGCGCGGCGCTGGACCTCGGCGGCGCTCAGCTCGGTGTCGAGGGTGTGCCAGAGCCGCGCCTCCCAGCGGCGCCGGCCCAGCCGGGGGTCGCGCCCCGGCCCGGCGTCGGTGGCCAGACCGATGCGCAGCCAGGCCACGAACTCCTCCAGCGCGGCGATCGCCGCGGTGGCGGCCGGCTCCACCCGGTCGTGCAGCGCGGGCGCCTCGGCGAGCAGCGCGGGCACCTCGTCGCGGATCAGCGCCGCCGTGCCGGTGAACTGCCCGACCGCCGTCTCGGCGTGGATCCGCGGCATGTCGCGCAGCGTCGCGCGGGCGGTCGCCAGGGCGTCGGGTACGGCCGCGAGCCGCCCGGCGAGGTGGGTCAGCCTCTCCTCGACCGGCGCGTACGGCCGGGCCATGAGGGCGTGCAGCAGCGGACCGGGGTTGTGCCGCAGCGGGTCCCACTCGTGGCCGCGGATCTCGGTCGCCTCGAACAGCCCGCGGTCGACCATGCTGCTGAGCAGCGCGTGGTCGACCCGTTCCTCGACGTCGAGCGAGTCGGGGTCGATCTCGGAGAGCGCGTCGGCCGCGTCCCTGAGCATCGCCTGATCGGCGGCGAGGGCGTCGGCGGAGAGGTCGGGCAGCCGGTCGTCGTACCGGTGGTCCCCGGCCGAGGTGGCCAGCCCGGGCCGGCTCTCCAGCAACGCCTCGACGATCCGCTCAGCGAGCGGCACAAACGGCTCCATGCCGGAAACCCTACCGATCTTCCCGGACCGACCTTCCGTTGATCATGAGGTTAGCCGTGCCGGAACGGACATTCCGCACCGCTAACCTCATGATCAACCGTTCGGCGCGGCGCGTTCGGCGGCGCGCACGGCGTCGGCGTACGCCAGGGTGGCGCGGCGGAGGGCCGCCTCGGGGTCGATGCCGGCCTGGCGGGCGGCGGCGACCGTGGCGAGCAGGCTCGCGCCGAGTCGTGCCTCCGGGTCGACCTGCGACTCCGCCAGCGGGGGCGGGACGGCCAGGCCGATCCGGCCGGCGCGGTCCAGGATCTTCGCGGCCAGGGCGAGCGCCGGCTGGCTCAACGCGATGCCGTCCAGCACCGACTCGCGGGTCTTCTCGGCCCGCTTGATCCGCTCCCAGTTCGCCTCGATCTCCTCGATCGAGCCGGCCTGCTCACCGGAGAAGACGTGCGGGTTGCGGCGGACCATCTTGTCGACCAGGCCGCCGGCCACGTCGTCGACCGTCCAGCGCTTCCCCTCCGGCAGGTCCTCGGCCAGCCGGGCGTGCAGCAGCACCTGGAGCAGCACGTCGCCCAGCTCCTCGCGGAGCGCGTCGGTGTCGTCGGCGCTGATCGCGTCGTACGCCTCGTAGCACTCCTCGATCAGGAAGCCGGCCAGGCTGCGGTGGGTCTGCGCCCGCTTCCACGGATCCCCGCCCGGCGAGGCGAGCCGGTCCATCACCTCCACCGCGTCGAGCAGCCGGGCCCCCGGCGGGTCCCAGGAGCCGTACATCAGCTCCAGCTCGGCGAGGCCCGGTTGGCGGGCCAGCCGCAGCCCCAGCTCGCGGGCGAGCGCCTCGTCGCCGGCCGGGCCGGCCAGCCACACCGCGCTGCCGTGCGCGGCCGCCGCGTCGAGCAACGCCTGCGTGGCGCCCTCGGTCACCACCGTGACCTCGGCGCCCGTCGACCGGACCGCCGTGGCCAGCTCGCTCTCCGCGCCGGCGAGCACCGGCGCGGAGCGTACGGCGTCCCAGGCGGGCGCGGTCAGCAGGCCGGCCGGCAGCCGGGGCGACGTGACCAGCAGGACGATGCGCGCGGTCATGCTCAGGGCGCCACCGACGCGCTCGGCTCGGCCGGCCCCGGCTCGGTCGACTCCGGCTCCGGGGTGGAGACCTCGGTGACCGCGGAGCCGGGCTCCCCCAGCGGCACGGAGACCGCCGGGCCGCCCTTGAAGCTGAGCAGCGGGAAGAGCAGCGGGCGGTAACGCGGGTTCACCGAGACGTCGTAGCCGCCGATCGCGTCGGCGAGCACCTTGCGGGTGGCCAGCGCGGACCGGAGCTGGGCGCCGTCGAGCTGGCCGGCGGCCTCCTCGTCGCTCACGGTGGCCGGGATGTCGCCGCTGGAGCGGCCGGCCGCGATCACCGCGGCGAGCTCCTCCTGGGTGGGAGCGGCCTGCTCCCCGGCCGGCACCCCGGACATGCAGGTGTAGAGCTCGGCCACCCGCTGCGGGTAGGCGGCGTCCGCCGGCAGGCTCGTCTGCTGGGCGACCTGCGCCGGGCTGACCTGGGCCTGCGGCTGGTAGCCCTTGTCCGCGGAGAGGTCCCGGCAGACGTCCCGCAGCACCAGGGTGGCCACCACCTGGTCCCGGCCGGGCAGCAGCGCGGGGGCCTGCTCCGCGGTGGCCGGCGAGGCGGCGAGGCCGGCCCGCATCTCGTCGAGGATCGAGGTGACCTGGTCCTCGGTGACCCGGTGGTCACCGACGTAGGCGGCGACCCCGGGCTCGGTACGGCAACCGGTGAGGGCGACGAGGCCGACCGCCACGCTGGCGACGGCGACAAGACGGCGAGCACGCATGCCGGTCACTCTCTCACGGCCGGTACGCGGCTGTGACGCCGCCCACCTCACCGGGCGCCCGCCCCGGCCGGCTGCGCCGCGACCGGCTCCCCCAGGACATCCTTCAGGAGCTGGGCGCACCACTCCAGCAGGGCCTGGTCGCGCAGCGGCTCGCCGCCGACCCGGCGGGTGCTCGGCCGGGGCACGCTGACCTGGTCGAGGGCCTGCTTGTAGACCGAGTCCGGGTGGTAGCGCTTGAGCCGGAGCTGCTTCGAGTCGGGCAGCGGCAGCGGGCCGAACCGGATGTGCTTGCCCTGCATCGACACGTCGGTGAGGCCGTACCGCCGGGCCAGCAGCCGGAACCGGGCCACCGCGACCAGGTTCTGCACCGGCGCGGGCGGCTCGCCGTAGCGGTCGGTCATCTCGGCGACCACCTCGCGCAGCCGCTCCTCGTCACGGGCCTCGGCCAGCTTGCGGTACATCTCCAGGCGCAGCCGCTCCACGCCGACGTAGTCGTGCGGCAGGTGCGCGTCGATCGGGAGATCCACCTTGACCTCGGCCTCCTCCTCCGTGTGCTCGCCCTTGAACGCGGAGACCGCCTCGCCGACCATCCGGACGTAGAGGTCGAAGCCGACGCCCTCGATGTGCCCGGACTGCTCGCCGCCGAGCAGGTTGCCGGCGCCCCGGATCTCCAGGTCCTTCATGGCCACGTACATGCCGGCGCCCAGCTCGGTGTGCTGGGCGATGGTGGCCAGCCGCTCGTGGGCGTTCTCGGTGAGCGGCTTGTCGGACGGGTAGAGGAAGTAGGCGTACGCCCGCTCCCGGCCCCGGCCCACCCGGCCGCGGATCTGGTGCAGCTGGGCCAGGCCCAGCAGGTCGGCCCGCTCGACGATGAGGGTGTTGGCGTTCGGGATGTCGATGCCGGACTCCACGATCGTGGTGCAGACCAGGACGTCGAACTCCTTCTCCCAGAAGCCGACCATCACCTTCTCGAGCGCTTCCTCGCCCATCTGGCCGTGCGCCACCGCGACCCGGGCCTCGGGCACCAGCTCGCGGATCCGGCGGGCCGCCTTGTCGATCGACTCCACCCGGTTGTGCAGGTAGAAGACCTGCCCGTCGCGGAGCAGCTCGCGGTGGATCGACGCGGCCACCTGCCGGTCGTCGTACGCCCCCACGAAGGTGAGCACCGGGTGCCGCTCCTCCGGCGGGGTGGCGATGGTGGACATCTCCCGGATGCCGGTGATCGCCATCTCCAGGGTGCGCGGGATCGGGGTGGCCGACATGGCCAGCACGTCGACCGAGGCGCGCAGCGTCTTCAGGTGCTCCTTGTGCTCGACGCCGAAGCGCTGCTCCTCGTCGATGATGACCAGCCCGAGCTGCTTGAACCGGGTGGCCGACTGGAGCAGCCGGTGGGTGCCGATGACGATGTCGACGGTGCCGTCGGCGACCATCTCCAGGGTCCGCTCGGTCTCCTTGGGCGTCTGGAACCGGGAGAGCTGCCGGATGGTGATCGGGAACTGGCTCATCCGCTCGGCGAAGGTGTTGTAGTGCTGCTGCACCAGCAGGGTGGTGGGCACCAGCACGGCCACCTGCTTGCCGTCCTGCACCGCCTTGAACGCCGCCCGGACCGCGATCTCGGTCTTGCCGTAGCCGACGTCGCCGCAGATCAGCCGGTCCATGGGGACGGTCTGCTCCATGTCCCGCTTGACCTCCTCGATGGCGGCGAGCTGGTCCGGCGTCTCCTGCCAGGGGAAGGCGTCCTCCAGCTCCCGCTGCCACGGGGTGTCCGGGCCGAACGAGTGCCCCTTGGACGCCTTGCGGGCGGCGTAGAGCTGGATCAGCTGGGCGGCGATCTCGCGGACCGCCTTGCGGGCCCGGGCCTTGGACTTCTGCCAGTCCGAGCCGCCCATCTTGTGCAGGGTGGGCTGCTCACCGCCGACGTAGCGGGAGAGCTGGTCGAGCTGGTCGGTGGGAACGAAGAGGCGGTCGCCGGGCTGGCCGCGCTTGCTCGGCGCGTATTCGATGACCAGGTATTCCCGGCTGGCCCCGTTGACCGTGCGCTGCACCAGCTCGACGTAGCGGCCGATGCCGTGCTGCTCGTGCACCACGTGGTCGCCGGCCTTCAGCTCCAGCGGGTCGATGGTGTTGCGCCGCCGGCTCGGCATCTTGCGCATGTCGCGGGTGGAGGTGCCCCGGCCGCCGGTGACGTCGTTGCCGGTGAGCAGCACGAACCGGGACGCCTCGTCGACGAAGCCGGCGGTCAGGCAGCCGCAGGAGACCAGCAGTTCGCCCGGGGTGGGCGCGGCCGGCACCTCCTCGGTCATCCGGGCGCCGAGGCCGGCGTCGCGGAGCACCTCGACGGCCCGCTGGGCGGGGCCGTGCCCCTCGAAGACCAGCGCGATCGACCAGCCCTCGCCGGCCCAGCGCTTCAGGTCGTCGACCACCCGGGCGGTCTCGCCGTGGTAGAGCGGGGCGGGCTGGGCGGCCAGGGTCACCGCGATGGCGTCGTCCGGGGTGACGTCGACCTCGGTGGGCTCGTCCTCCCAGGGCTGCCGGGCGGGCGCGGCGTCGGCCTCGGCCAGGCCGAACGGGGCGAGCGTCCACCAGGGCTGGCGCAGGGCGCGGGCCGCCGTGCGTACGTCGGCCAGGGTCCGGAAGGCGGCGGCGCCGAGGTCGACCGGGGCCTGGCCGCCGACGGCGGCCGCGGCCCAGCTGGCCTGGAGGAACTCATCGGAGGTACGCACCAGGTCGTGCGCGCGGGTGCGGATCCGCTCCGGGTCGCAGAGCAGCACGTGGGTGCCGGCCGGCATGCAGTCGACAAGCAGCTCCATCGAGTCGGCGCCGATCAGCGCCGGGGCGAGGGACTCCATCCCCTCGACCGGGATGCCCTCGGACAGCTTGTCGAGGATCTCGGCCAGCTCGGGGTGCTCCTGCGCGAGCGCGGCGGCCCGCTTGCGCACCCCGGGGGTGAGCAGCAGCTCGCGGCAGGGCGGCGCCCAGAGCTGCGGGACGCCCTCGATGGTGCGCTGGTCGGCGACGGCGAAGGTGCGGATCTCCTCCACCTCGTCGCCCCAGAACTCGACCCGGGACGGGTGCTCGTCGGTGGGCGGGAAGACGTCCAGGATGCCGCCGCGCACGGCGAACTCGCCGCGCTTGGTGACCAGGTCGACCCGGGCGTACGCCATGTCGGTGAGCCGACGGGCGACCTCCTCCAGGTCCGCCTCGTCACCGGCGGCGAGCTGCACCGGCTCCAGGTCACCGAGCCCCTTGAGCTGCGGCTGGAGCAGGGACCGGACGGGCGCCACGACGACCCGCAGCGGGCCGGTGCGCCCGTGCGCGTCGGCCGAGCCGGGGTGGGCCAGCCGGCGCAGCACGGCCAGCCGCCGCCCGACGGTGTCGGAGCGGGGCGAGAGCCGCTCGTGCGGCAGCGTCTCCCAGGACGGGAAGACCGCCACCTGCTCCGGGGGCAGCAGGCTGCCCAGCGCGGCGGCGAGGTCGTCGGCCTCGCGGGTGGTGGCCGTCACGGCGAGGACGGGCCGGCCCGCGCCGCCGGCCGGCTCGTCGGCCGCGACGGCGGCGACGGCGAACGGGCGCAGCGCGGCGGGGGCGGTGAGGTCGAGGCCGTCGACCTGGGCGGCACCGGAGCGCGCCAGGTCACGCGCCCGGGCCAGCCCGGGGTCGGCCAGGGCGGCGGAGAAGAGTCCGGTGAGCATCTGCGATCACTTCCAGGAGGTCGGCGCACGGCGACGACCCCGCGTCCGGTGCGGACGGGGGGTGGCACCGTTCGAGCCTATCCCGCTCCCCGGACATTCCGGGCCTCAGCCGCGGGCCCTGGGATCGATCTTGACGGGGTCGCGGCCGGCGTGGTGCGGTGAGGCCCATGACGGGTGAGTATCGGGCGGTGTTCGACGCCGAGGTGATCTTCGCGAACGGCGGCGGGTTGCGGACCGACGGGTTCCGGCTGGACATCCCGGGCCCGGAGATCACCGACGACGAGCTGGCCGCGCTCCTCGTCCGGCACCTCGGGCTGCTGATGGTCGGCGAGGTGCGGATCAGCAACCGGACGGTCGTCGAGGAGCCGCACAAGGGCGGTCGCGGGGTGGCCGCCGCGGCGGCCGGCGGACGGCGGCTCGTCGAACTCAGCCACGTGATCACCGACGGCATGGTCACCCTGCCCGGCTGGCAGCCGCCCCGGATCACCGACTGGCTGACCCGCGAGGCCTCCCGGGAGCGGTACGCGCCGGGCGTCGAGTTCCACGTCGCCCGGATCGACCTGATCGCCAACACCGGCACCTACGTGGACGCGCCGGCGCACCGCTGGGCGGACGGGCCGGACCTCACCGGGGTCCCGCTGGACCGCCTCGCCGACCTGCCCGGCGTGGTGGTCCGGGTCCCCGCCGGCACCCGCGCGGTGGACCGGCTGCTGCTCGCCCCCTACGAGGTGGCCGGCCGGGCGGTGCTGCTGCACACCGGCTGGGACGCGCACTTCGGCACCGACCGGTACGCCGGCCCCGACGCGCCCCACCTGACCGCCGACGGCGCGGACTGGCTGGTCGAGGCGGGGGCGGCGCTGGTCGGCATCGACTCGATCAACATCGACGACATGACCCCGGCGGCGGCCGGGCAGCGCCCCGCGCACAGCAGCCTGCTGGCCGCCGGGGTGCCGATCGTCGAGCACCTGACCAACCTGGCCGCCCTACCCCCGGAGGGTTTCCGGTTCACCGCCGCCCCGCCCCGGGTGGCCGGCATGGGCACCTTCCCGGTCCGCGCCTTCGCCACCGTCGACGGCTGACCGCCGGGTCGGTCAGTAGCGCACGGCGATCCGGCGCGCGACGGCGTCGACCCGGATCTCGCCGCCGTACGGGACGATCAGCTGCGGGTCGGTGTGGCCGAGGTCGACGTCGAAGACCACCACCGGGTCGTCGGCGTACGGCGCCAGCGCCCGGAGGATCGCCTCCCGCTGCGCCTCGCCCCAGGCCAGACGCTCGTCCAGGGTGTGCGGCCGGTCGAAGTCCCACGCCTTGGGCCGGCCGACCACGATCGCCGGGAAGGCGGCGAGCAGCCCCCGCTCGCCCATGTTGCGCACGATCCGGAAGACCTCCTGGGCGCTGGGCAGTTCCTCGGAGGTCTCGACGACCAGCACGGACCCGGCCAGCTCGGCCGCCGAGGGCACCCGGTCGGTCGCCATCAGCCAGTGGAGGATCTCCAGGTTGCCGCCCCAGGTGCGCCCCTGGACCACCCGGGCCGGCCCGTGCCAGCGCCAGCCCTCGCCGGGGAACATCACCGGCTCGTCGGCGAGGGTCGCGGGGTCCCGCCAGTCGCGCGGCTCGTCGCCCCACTCCGGCGCCGGGGTCAGCTCGTACCAGCCGGAGGTGAACAGCGCCGCCCGCAGCGAGTCGAAGGTGAGCGGGTGGGGCGCGCCGGACCGGCCGAGGTGCACCAGCACCGATCCGCCGTGGTAGGCCACGATGCCCAGCCGGTGGAGGTGGTTGAGGACGTTGGTGTTGTCGGAGTAGCCGAAGTAGGGCTTCGGGTTGGCGCGCAGCACCGCGTCGTCCAGGAACGGGGTGACCGTGACCAGGTCGTCCCCGCCGACCGTGGCGAGCACCGCGGTGACGCTCGGGTCGGCGAAGGCGGCGGTCAGGTCGCGCGCCCGGTCCCGTGGGTCGGCCCCCATCTGCCGGGTGGTCGGATACTCCACCGGCTCCAGCCCGAACTCGTCGCGGAGCCGGCGCAGGCCCAGCTCGTACACGTGCGGGAAGAGACCCGGCAGGCCGGCGGAGGGCGAGACGACCGCGACCCGGTCGCCCGGCTTCGGCTTGGGGGGATAGCTGGGCAACGTCATGATCCGAAGTTATCGGGCCGGGCCAGCGAATTCGGGCCGGGGAAACCGCCCGAGCCGGGCATTTGCGGGCAATAGGCTGAGCGCGTGGACGAGGCGGAGCGGGTCCTTCCGGTACGCGAGTGGCTGCCCCGCACGGCGGCGCTGCTGCTCGGCACGCTCGTCCTGGCCACCGCGTTCATCGCCGCCTACGTCGGCGCGCTGCACCAGCCCCGGCCCCACGACGTGCCCGTCGGGGTGGTCCTCGGCGACCAGCGCGCCCAGGCCGTGCTGGCCGCCGTCCGCCAGCGCACCGACAAGATCGAACCCGTCGAGTACGACGACCCGGGCGCCGCCGACGACGGCCTGACCGCCCGCGAGGTGTACGCCGTGCTGACCTCAGGCCCGGACAACGGCCTGCGCCTGGCCACCGCCAGCGCCTCCGCCCCGGCCGCCACCGACCTGGTGACCCAGGTGCTCGGTCAGGCCGCCCGGCAGGCCAACCTGCCGATCCAGGTCACCGACGAGGTGCCGGTGCAGCCGACCGACCCGCGCGGCCTGGTCCCCTTCTACCTGGCGGTCGGCTACGTGCTGGGCGGCTACCTGGCCTCCACCGCGCTGGGCCTGCGGATCGGCACCGCCCCGGTCAGCCTGCCCCGGGCCGGGCTGCGGATCGCCGCCCTGGCGGTCTACTCGGTCGTGCTGGGGATCGTCGGCGCCGCCGTCGTCGGCCCGGTGCTCGACGTCTGGCACCACGACATCCCGGCGGTGGCGGCGGTCGGCGCGCTGGCCGTCTTCGCCGCCGCCATGGTGGCCGCCGCCGTGCAGGCGTGGCTCGGGCTGCTCGGCACCGGCATCGTGATCCTGCTGCTGGTGGTGCTCGGCAACCCCGGCTCGGGCGGCATCTACGCCCCGGAGTTCCTGCCGGCCTGGCTGCGCGGCATGCACCGGTGGAACGCGACAGGTCTGTCCACCGACCTGATCAAATCGGCGGTCTACTTCGACCGCCGCTCGATGGTCTGGACGCTGTCCGGGCTGACCCTCTGGTCCCTGCTCGGGCTCCTCGGGCTGGTCACCGCCACGATCTTCCGGGCGCACCGGCGCGCGGGCCGCGCCCGCCCCCTCGCACCGGCTGCCGATGGCTGAGCCGCCCGGTCCGTCCCGGAGTGCAGATCATCACGCGGTCCCCCTCCTGCCGCCGGCGTCCGCGCGGATACCATCCAGGGAGTCGGACAGCGCTGTCCTTCGTACTCGCGTAAGGAGCGCACCGTGACCGACCAGCACGACCACGACGGCCCCGACGCCGCTCTCCGGGCCGACATCCGCCGCCTCGGCACGCTGCTCGGGCAGACCCTCGCCCGGCAGGAGGGCCGCCCGCTGCTCGACCTGGTCGAGGAGATCCGCGCCCAGGTCCGCTCCGATCCGCCGGCCGCCGCCCAGCGCCTCGCCGGGCTCGACGTCACCACCGGCACCAAGCTGGCTCGGGCCTTCTCCACCTACTTCCACCTGGCCAACATCACCGAACAGGTGCACCGGGCCCGCGACCTGCGGCGGCGGCGGGCCATGCACGGCGGCTGGCTGGACCAGGCGGCCAAGATGATCGCGGAGCGCGGGGTGCCGGCCGAGGAGATCGCCGCCGCGGCCCGCCGGCTCGCGGTACGCCCGGTCTTCACGGCCCACCCCACCGAGGCGGCCCGCCGGTCCATCCTGTCGAAGCTGCGCGCGGTCGCCGACGAGTTGGACGCCGAGACCGCCAACGCCATCCTCTACGGCGCCAGCGACGAGGGGCCGGCCAACCGGCGCCTGGCCGAGCTGCTCGACCTGATGTGGCAGACCGACGAGCTGCGGCTGGACCGGCCGGACCCGACCGACGAGGCCCGCAACGCCATCTACTACCTGCGCGACCTGCACGCCGAGGCCGCCCCGCAGGTCCTCGACGACCTCGCCGACACGCTGCGCACCCTCGGCGTGGAGACCTCGCCGACCGCCCGCCCGCTGACCTTCGGCACCTGGATCGGCGGCGACCGGGACGGCAACCCGTTCGTCACCCCGGCGGTCACCCGCGAGGTGCTGCGCATCCAGCACGAGCACGGCATCGAGGCCACCGAGAAGGCCATGGACCAGCTGATCAACGAGGTCAGCGTGTCGCGCCGGCTGCGCGCGGTCTCCCTCGACCTCTCCGCCAGCCTCGCCACCGACCTGGACGCGCTGCCCGAGGTGGCGCCCCGGTTCCGCCGGGTCAACGCCGAGGAGCCCTACCGGCTCAAGGCGCGGTGCGTGAAGGCCAAGCTGGCCAACACCCGGGAGCGGCTGCGCGCCGGCACCCCGCACGTGCCGGGGCGGGACTACCGCGGCTCGGCCGAGCTGATCGCCGACCTGGAGCTGCTGCGCGCCTCGCTGGCCCGCAACTCGGGGCAGCTCACCGCCGTGGGCCGGCTCGCCTCGACCATCCGTACGGTCTCCGCGTTCGGGCTGCACCTGGCGACCATGGACGTCCGCGAGCACGCCGAGGCGCACCACGCGGTGCTCGCCCAGCTCTACGCGGCGGTCGGCGAGGTGTCCGACTACCCGTCGCTGACCCGGCTGGAGCGCACCAAGCTGCTCGCCGACGAGCTGGCCGGCCGCCGGCCGCTCTCCACCCTGGACAGCCCGCTCACCGAGGCGGCGCAGAAGACGTTCGACGTGTTCGGGGCGATCCGCGAGGCGCAGGACCGGTTCGGCGCCGAGGTGATCGAGTCGTACATCATCTCGATGACCCTCGGTGTGGACGACGTGCTCGCCGCGGTAGTCCTGGCCCGGGAGGCCGGCCTGGTCGACGCGCACAGCGGCCGGGCCCGGATCGGCTTCGTGCCGCTGCTGGAGACCCCGGCCGAGCTGAACGCCGGCGGCGAACTGCTGGACGAGCTGCTGTCCCTGCCGGCCTACCGGGCGCTGGTGGCGGCCCGCGGCGACGTGCAGGAGGTGATGCTGGGCTACTCCGACTCCAACAAGGAGGCCGGCATCACCACCAGCCAGTGGTCCATCCACCGGGCCCAGCGCGCGCTGCGGGACGTGGCCGCCCGGCACGGCGTGCACCTGCGGCTCTTCCACGGCCGGGGCGGCACGGTCGGCCGGGGCGGCGGCCCCACCCACGAGGCCATCCTGGCCCAGCCGTACGGCACGCTCGACGGCGCGATCAAGGTCACCGAGCAGGGCGAGGTCATCTCCGACAAGTACACGCTGCCCGCGCTGGCCCGGGAGAACCTGGAGCTGACCGTGGCGGCGGTGCTCCAGGCGACGCTGCTGCACACCGCGCCCCGCCAGCCGGCCGAGATGCTGGAACGCTGGGACGCGACCATGGACGTGGTCTCCGAGTCGGCCTTCCGGTCCTACCGGTCGCTCGTCGAGGACCCGGACCTGCCGGCCTACTTCTGGGCCTCCACCCCCACCGAGCTGCTCGGCGCGCTGAACATCGGCTCCCGGCCGGCGAAGCGGCCGAACACCGGCGCCGGGCTGTCCGGCCTGCGGGCCATCCCCTGGGTGTTCGGCTGGACGCAGACCCGGCAGATCGTGCCCGGCTGGTTCGGCGTGGGCTCGGGCCTGGCCGCCGCGCGGGCGGCCGGGCTGGAGGACGTGCTGGCCGAGATGAACCGGAACTGGCACTTCTTCCGCACGTTCCTGTCGAACGTCGAGATGATGCTGACCAAGACCGACCTGACCATCGCCCGGCGCTACGTGGAGACGCTGGTCCCGAAGAAGCTGCACCCGATCTTCGAGAAGATCGAGCAGGAGTACGAGCTGACCAAGCAGGAGGTGCTGGCGGTCACCGCCTCGCCGGCCCTGCTGGACAACTCGCCCGTGCTCCAGCGCACCCTGGCCGTGCGGGACACCTACCTGGAGCCGCTGCACCACCTCCAGGTGGCGCTGCTCCGCCAGTACCGGGACTCCGGCGCCGCGGGCCGCGCGGTGGCCACCGCGCCCGGCGGCCGCCGCGCCCCCAACGACGGCACGGCGCTGGAGCGGGCACTGCTGACGACGGTCAACGGCATCGCCGCCGGCATGCGCAACACCGGCTGACCCCGGTCCGACGAGGAAGGCCCCGGTCGCGCCGACCGGGGCCTTCGTCATCCGCGCGGCGGGTTACCAGTCGCCGCCACCACCGAAGTCACCGCCGCCGAAATCGCCTCCACCGAAGTCGCCGCCGAAGTCCCCGCCGCCGTAGTCGCCCTGGCCGGCCGCGTAGTCGCCCTGGCCGCCGAAGTCCTGACCCTGGTCGCCGTAGTCCTGGCCCTGGTCGCCGCCGTCGCCGCCCTGGTCCTGGCCGTCGTTGAAGCCCTCCTGGTAGCCGGCCTCGTAGCCGTAGCCCGGGTCGGCGAAGGCGGGCGAGAAGAGCGCGTCGGCGATCAGGATGCCGCCGAGCACGCCGGCCCCGGTGCCCAGCGCGGTCTTCCACCACGGCGTCGAGTACCAGCCGGCCGGCACCGGGCGGCCCTGCCAGTTTCCGCCCGGATAGTAGTAGGGAGTCTGGTTTCCCGGCTGGGGGCCGGCCCGGTAGGTCTGCCCCTGCACGTTGACCTCACGCTCCTTGGTGAGCATGCCCGCGCCCCGGGCGGCGGCCAGCGGCGGCAGCTCCGGGCCCGGGTCGATGCCCATCGCCGTGCGCGCCGCCCGGATGTACGCCAGCCCTTCCAGCGCGGTCTCCCGGGCCAGCGCGAACTGGTGCGGGGTGCTCGCCTGCTCCAGCTGGGAACCGGCGGCGTTGTAGCGCTCGCCCGCGTCGGCCAGCGCCTGGCGGACCGCCGGGGCGTCGCCCTGCAGGTTCATCAGCTGCCCGCCGAGCCGCTCGTACCAGCGCTGTGCCTCAGCGCGCGCGTCGGCCAGCTCGGTGGACCGCCGGGACCCGCTCAACCACCGCCAGATCACGAGCGCACCTCCGAGCATCAGGATCAGGACCACCCACAGGGCAACCTCCATGACCTCGAACGTACCCAGCGGGCGCACGTCGTACCCGTTTGGCAAGCTCTTCGGCATGAGCTTCTCGACGCTGGCCGTGGTGGTGCTCTGCCTCGCCGCGGGCGGCGCGGTGGGCTGGCTGGCCGCCCGGTCCCGCACGGCGACGGAGATCGCCCGGCTGGAGGCGACCCTGGCCGCCACCCGCGAGGGCGAGGGGCGGCTGGAACAGTCGATGCGGGCGCTCAGCTACGAGGCGACCGCCCAGTCCCAGGAGGCGGTGGCCCGGGCCGTGGCCCCGCTGCACGACACCCTCCGCCGCTACGAGCAGCGGGTCGCCGAGCTGGAGCGGGACCGCGTCGACGCCTACGCCGAGCTGCGGGAGCAGGTGCGCTCGATGAGCGCGGTCTCCGGCGAGCTGCGCACCGAGACCAAGCAGCTCGTCGCGGCGCTGCGCGCCCCGCAGGTGCGCGGCCGCTGGGGTGAGCACCAGCTCCGCCGGATCGTCGAGGCGGCCGGCATGCTGGAGCACTGCGACTTCAACGAGCAGGTCACCGCCGCCACCGACCACCAGGGGGTCCGCCCCGACCTGGTGGTCCGGCTGCACGGCGGCCGGACGGTGGTGGTCGACGCCAAGGCCCCCTTCGAGGCCTACCTGACCGCCATGGAGGCGCGCGACGAGCGGGGGCGGGACACCCACCTCGACGCGCACGCGCGGCACCTGCGGGCTCACGTCGACGGCCTGGCCGCCAAGACCTACTGGGCGGCGTTCGACCAGACCCCCGAGTTCGTGGTGCTGTTCGTGCCGGCCGACCCGTTCCTCGACGTGGCGTTGCAGCGCGACCCGTCGCTGCTGGAGCACGCCTTCGCCCGCAACGTGGTGCTGGCCACGCCGGCCACCCTGGTGGCGCTGCTGCGCACGGTGGCCTACTCCTGGCGGCAGGAGGCGCTGGCCCGCAACGCGGCCACCGTCCACTCGCTGGCCCGCGAGCTCTACGGGCGGCTGTCCACCCTGGGCGATCACGTCGGCAAGCTCGGCGGCGCGCTGAGCGGCGCGGTCACCGCATACAACCGGGCGGTCGGCTCGCTGGAGGCGCGGGTGCTGGTCAGCGCCCGCAAGCTGGCCGAGCTGGGCGTCTCCGACCAGGAGCTGGCCGCCCCGGCGCAGGTCGAGCTGGCGCCCCGCCAGCCGCAGGCCCCGGAGCTGGTGGAGGGTGTGTCCACATCGGCCGAACGGCCGGCGGGCATCGACGGTTGACACACGGCACGTGACGATGACGACCGATCCGAGTCACGGACTGGTCACAACCTACTTCGGAGTAGTGACACCGACCGGGCCAGCCCGAAGGATCGCTGTCACGTGTGCCCTGTTTCTTGAGTAGGGCCCTGTTCTCTGGAGGAAGAGAACGTGAGTCAACCCCGCAACCGGAGCCGGCGTACCTCCGCCGCGCTCTTCGCCTCGGTCCTGGCGGCCGGCGCCATGACCGTCGGGGGTGGCGCCGCAACCGCGAGCGCAGCCCCCGCCGCCGCACCCGACGCCTCGCAGCCGACCGCCGCCGAGACGCTGGGCGCCCACGACGCCAAGCTGCTGGACGAGGCGGAGGCGAAGCACGCTCCGACCGTCACCCTGATCATCGCCGCCAAGAAGGGCTCGGCCAAGAAGGTCGCCGACGGGCTGGCCGGCCTGGGCGCCTCGGTGAGCCAGCGCTACGACCAGGTCGGCTACCTGCTGGCCAGGGTCCCGACCGCGAAGGTCCTCAAGGCCGCGACGCTCCCCGGCGTCTCCGCCGTCGACCTCGACGAGACCATCAAGCTGCCCGACCCGGCCCCCGAGGCCGCCCCGGCCGGCGCGAAGACCGCCGAGCAGGGCGAGACCCTGGCCGGCCCGGGCGCCGACACCGGTGCGGTCAACCCGTACATGCCGACCAACGAGACCGGCGCGGAGGCCTTCAAGGCCGCGCACCCGGAGTGGGACGGCCGCGGCGTCACCATCGGCATCATGGACTCCGGCGTGGACCTGGACCAGCCGGCGCTGCAGAAGACCACCACGGGCGAGCGCAAGATCGTCGACTGGGTCACCGCAACGGACCCGCTCGAGGACGCCACCTGGCGCGCGATGGCCAGCGACGTGGCCGGCCCCTCGTTCACCAACACGCTGGGCACCTGGACCGCGCCGACCGGCTCCTACAAGTTCAACGTCTTCCGGGAGAACATCACCGCGGGCAGCGACGCCCGGGGCGACGTCAACCGCGACGGTGACACCACCGACTTCTGGGGCATCCTCTACAACCCCGTGAACGGCGACATCCGGGTCGACGCCAACCAGAACAACGACTTCACCGACGACGAGCCGATGCGGCCGTACAAGGAGAAGTTCCAGGTCGGCCACTTCGGCACGGACAACCCGGCCACCGCGGTGCGGGAGCAGATCCCGTTCGTGGTCGAGTACCGCCGGAACGTGGACATCACGCCGGCCGACGGCCAGGCCGGCCCCTACTACGACTACGTCAACATCGGCATCATCGAGAGCACCCACGGCACCCACGTCGCCGGCATCACCGCCGCCAACGACATGCTGGGCAACAGCGCCTTCGACGGCGCCGCCCCGGGCGCCAAGCTGGTCTCCGCCCGGGCCTGCTCGTGGGGCGGCGGCTGCACGGCCGCGGCGCTCACCACCGGCATGGTCGACCTGGTGGTCAACCGCAAGGTCGACGTGGTCAACATGTCGATCGGCGGCCTGCCGGCGCTCAACGACGGCTCCAACGCCCGCGCCAACCTCTACAACACGCTTATCGACACCTACGGCGTGCAGATGTTCATCTCGGCCGGCAACTCCGGCCCGGGCCTGAACACCATCGGCGACCCGTCCGTCGCCAGCAACGTGGTCAGCGTCGCCGCGAACATCAGCAAGGACACCTGGCTGGCCAACTACGGCTCGGTGGTCCGCAAGGACAACGCGCTGTTCAACTTCTCGTCCCGCGGTCCGCGTGAGGACGGCGGCTTCAAGCCGAACGTGACCGCCCCCGGCTCCGCCATCTCCACGGCGCCGACCTGGCAGGCCGGCAACCCGGTTCCCGAGGCCGGCTACCCGCTGCCCCCGGGCTACCAGATGCTGAACGGCACCTCGATGGCCTCGCCGCAGGCCACCGGCGCCGCCGCGCTGCTGCTCTCGGCCGCCAAGGCGAGCGACAAGGGCGTCACCCCGGCCGCGCTGCGCCGGGCCATCTACACCTCCGCCAAGCCGATCGCGGGCGTTCCGACGTACGCGCAGGGCTACGGCATGTTCAACGTGGCGGGCGCGTGGGGCCTGCTGGCCGCGGGCGTGCAGACCCGCACCTACACCTCCGCGGCGCCGGTCTGCACCGAGCTGTCGGAGAACCTGACGAAGTACAACAAGGACACCGGCGAGTTCGAGCCGAACCCGAACGTGGGCACCGGCATCTACAACCGCTGCGCGGCCGGTGAGGGCGGGCAGAAGGTCAAGGAGAGCCGTTACTACGACGTCAAGCTGACCCGCACCAGCGGCCCGAACAAGGGCCTGCAGCACACTGTCGCGTTCCGCGGCAACGACGGCACCTTCTCGGCCCCGCAGGTCGTGTGGCTGCCGCTCAACAAGACCGTCACCGTCAAGGTGAAGGCCAAGCCGCTGACCGCCGGTGCGCACGGCGCGCTCATGACCGTCGACGACCCGGCCACCTCGGTGGTCGACTTCGAGGTCGCCACCGTCGTGGTCGCCTCGACCGCGGTCTCCGCCCCGGCCTACTCGTTCTCCGCCGAGGGCTCGGTCGAGCGGAACAGCTTCACCTCGTACTTCGTGACGGTTCCGGAGGGCGCGGGCGCGCTCCAGGTCAACCTCTCCGGCATCGCCACCGGCTCGCAGACCCGGTTCATCGCCATCAACCCGTACGGCGTGCCGGTCGAGAGCACCGCGAGCACCGCCTGCTACACCAACTTCTCCGACGCCGCCGCCTGCAAGCCGCAGGAGCGGGACTACCAGAACCCGATCCCGGGCGTCTGGGAGATCGAGGTGGAGGCCCGGCGCACCTCGCCGGCGCTGGACAACCCGTTCCAGCTCCAGGCGCGGGTGCAGGGCGTCACGGTCGAGCCGGCCGTGGTCGAGCTGCCGTCGGTGAAGGCCGGCACCCCGACCGAGGTGAGCTGGGGCCTGACCAACACCTTCGGTCCGGTCCAGGTGACCGGCGTCGGCGGTCCGCTGGCCAGCGTGCACGCCGAACGGCCGAGCATCGCCCAGGGCGGTCGCCAGGAATACACCGTGGACGTCCCGGCGGGGGCCACCTCGTTCACCGCCCGGATCGGCAACCCGTCCGACCTGAGCGCCGACCTGGACCTGTCGGTCTTCCTCGGCGCGACCCGGGTGGGCCAGTCGGCCGACGGCGACTCGGAGGAGGCGGTCACCCTGGCCAACCCGGCCGCCGGCACCTACCGGGTGGTCGTGGACGGCTACGCGGTGAGCGACCCGACGACCGCGTACGACTACCGCGACTCGTTCGCCGCACCGGCGCTGGGTTCGCTCTCCGCCCCCAGCACCCCGCTGGCCCTGGCCAACGGCGCCACCGCCACCCTGACCGGTACGGTGACCGCCCAGTCCACCCCGGCCGCCGGCCGGGAGCTCTACGGTGACCTGGCCGTCACCACCGTCGAGGGCGCGGTCGTCGGCCGCGGCTCGGTGGAGATCGGTGCGGTCAACTGACCCGCTGACGTCCGGAGCCCCGTCCCCCATCCGGGGGGCGGGGCTCCTCCGTTTCCCGGCCCGGTTTCCCGGGGCGTGCGGGTCAGGCGCGGCGGGCGGATTCGACGACGAAGGGGGTGCCCTGCTGGCAGGTGGTCATCATGCCCGGCTCCGGGCGCCCGGTGACCTCCACGCGAACGCCGGGGCGGAGCAGGTCGCGCGGGCCACCGATCAGCAGGTTGTCGTCGATGAGCAGGCAGTTCGGCTCGACGCCGGCGCGGATCGTCCCGGTGAGGGTGGTGGCCCCGGGGCCGGGTGGCTTCGACGGGCCGCCCTTCCAGGTGGGATCCGGGCGGCTCGGGCTGACGCTGGGCACGGGGTCGGGCTGGCTGGTCACCGGGGCGGCTCCCGTCGGGCTGGGGCCGGCGGGCTCGGTGCCCGGCCCGGCGCAGGCGGAGAGCACCGCGCCGGCGAGCAGGGCGACGAGCACTGTCCGAGGAGTCTTCATGACAGGTTGGACGCGGTCGGCGGGGGTTTCGTTCCGGCCGGTCAGCCGCGGGCCGCCGCGGCCTTCAGGTCCCGCTTGAGCTCCTGCGGCAGCGAGAAGGTCAGCCGCTCGTTGGCGGTGGTGATCTCCTCGACGTCGGCGAAGCCGCGCTCGGCCAGGTGCGCGAGCACCTGCTGGACCAGCTCGTCCGGCACGCTGGCGCCCGAGGTCAGCCCCACGGTGCGGGCCCCCGCCAGCCAGGCGTCGTCGATCTCGTGGGCGAAGTCGACCAGGTAGCCGGCCCGGGCGCCGGCGTCCAGCGCCACCTCGACGAGGCGGACCGAGTTGGAGGAGTTGCGCGAGCCGACCACGAGCACCACGTCGCAGTCCGGGGCGATCTCCTTCACCACGTGCTGGCGGTTGGAGGTGGCGTAGCAGATGTCGTCGCTGGGCGGCGACTGGAGCAGCGGCAGCCGCTGCTTGAGCCGGGCCACGGTCTCCAGGGTCTCGTCGACCGAGAGGGTGGTCTGGGAGAGCCAGACGACCTTCTCCGGGTCGCGCACGGTGACCTTGTCGACGCCGTCGGGGCCGTCCACCAGCTGGATGTGCGCGGGCGCCTCACCGGCGGTGCCGATGACCTCCTCGTGCCCCTCGTGGCCGATCAGCAGGATGTCGTAGTCCTCGGCGGCGAACCGCCGGGCCTCCTGGTGCACCTTGGTGACCAGCGGGCAGGTCGCGTCGATCGCCTTGAGCGAGCGCGCCCGGGCCTGCTCGTAGACCTCGGGGGCCACACCGTGCGCGGAGAAGATGACGGTGGCGCCCTCCGGCACCTCCTCGTTCTCCTCCACGAAGATCGCGCCCTTGGCCTCCAGCGTCCGCACCACGTGCTTGTTGTGCACGATCTGCTTGCGGACGTAGATCGGCGCGCCGTAGAGCTTGAGCGCCTCCTCGACGGTCTGCACCGCCCGGTCCACGCCCGCGCAGTAGCCGCGGGGCTTGGCCAGGAGCACGCGCTTGCCGGTCCGGGGAGTCGTCTCAGCCTCAGTCACCCGACCATCGTACGTGCCGGCTTTCCCCGGGGCAGCGGCTGCGACCCGTACCACAACCGGGCCACGCACTCGGCCCACCGGGCGCCCGACTCGCGCCGATCATGAGGTTGGCGGCACTTCCGGAGATCGACACCGCCGTCAACCTCATGATCGACGCGGGGTCGTCGGGGGTGGGGCTTAGGGTGGGCGGGTGAGCGAGGGGGAGCGGAGCACGTCCGAGGAGCCGTGGCCGGTCCGGGTGGTGAGCCAGAAGATCGGGGCCTGGATCGCCCGGCTGGGGTGGGTCTGGGTGGACGGGCAGGTCGCGCAGATCAGCCGGCGGCCGGGGGCGAGCACCGTCTTCCTCACCCTGCGTGATCCCTCGGCGGATCTCAGCCTGACCGTCACCACCAACCGCGACGTGCTCGACGCGGGCGCACCGGAGCTGCGCGAGGGCGCCCGGGTGGTGCTGCACGCCAAGCCCGAGTTCTACGCCGCCCGGGGCACGCTCAGCCTGCGCGCCGACGAGATCCGCCAGGTCGGGCTGGGCGAGCTGCTGGCCCGGCTGGAGAAGCTCAAGAAGCTGCTGGCCGCCGAGGGGCTCTTCGACCGGTCCCGCAAGCGCCGGCCGCCGTTCCTGCCCGGCCGGATCGGGCTGATCACCGGCCGCGCCTCGGCCGCCGAGCGGGACGTGCTGACCAACGCGCGCCGCCGCTGGCCGGCGGTGGAGTTCCGCACGGTCAACGTGGCCGTGCAGGGGCCGAGCGCGGTGCCCGACATCGTCGGCGCGCTCAGGGTGCTCGACGCCGACCCGGCGGTCGACGTGATCATCATCGCCCGGGGCGGCGGCGGCATCGAAGACCTGCTCCCCTTCTCCGACGAGGCGCTCTGCCGGGCGGTCTTCGCCTGCCGCACGCCGGTGGTCAGCGCGATCGGCCACGAGACCGACACGCCGCTGCTCGACTACGTCGCCGACGTGCGTGCCTCCACGCCGACCGACGCGGCCAAGCGGATCGTGCCCGACCTCGCCGAGGAGGTCCGCCTCATCGGCCAGGCCCGGTCCCGGCTGGAGCGGGCGGTGCGCAACCTGGTCGACCGCGAGCAGCACCGGCTCGACCTGCTGCGCTCCCGGCCGGTGCTGGCCCGCCCGCAGGTGATGGTCGACCAGCGCGTCACGGACGTGGTCGCGCTGCGCGACCGGGCCGGCCGCTGCCTGGACCACCGGCTCGGCGCCGCCGGCGACGACCTGCGGCACACCCTGGCGCGGCTGCGCGCCCTCTCCCCCGCGGCCACCCTCGACCGGGGCTACGCGATCGTCCAGCGCGCCGACGGCCACGTGGTCCGCGCCGCGTCCGAGGTGGCCAAGGGCGACCCGCTGCGGGTACGCCTCGCCGAGGGCGAGCTGACCGCCACCGTGGACGGCTGATGGAATGGGACCCGATGACTGACACCAAGAAGGACGAGCAGCTCAGCTACGAGCAGGCCCGGGCCGAGCTGGCCTCGGTGGTGGAGCGGCTGGAGGCGGGCGGCACCTCGCTGGAGGAGTCGCTGGCGCTCTGGGAGCGCGGCGAGCAGCTCGCCGGGATCTGCCAGCGCTGGCTGGACGGGGCCCGGGCCCGGATCGACGCCGCCCGGCAGCGCGCCGAGGACTGAGCGGCGGGGCGGCCGGAGCCGCCCCGCCGGCACGGTCACTTGAACAGGTTGTAGAACTCCGCCGGCGCCTCGACGACCTGGTCGGCCGGGGGCTTCTGCGCGGCGGCGGCGTTGCCGTAGTCAGTGTAGGTGATCTTCACGTCCTGCGCGGCGCTCTGCCCGGCGGCCGGGATCTGGAGCACCAGCTCGCTGAGCCGGCCCTGCGGGTCGACCTTGGCGGTGAACGGCACCGACTGGGCCTGGGCGCCGAGCGCGGTGATCACGGCCGGGTCGAGCGAGCCCGCCTCGGCCGCCTTCGACACGTCGACGGTGCCCGCGTACGCGCCGTCGCCGGTCTGCCGGACCTCGGTGATGCCCTGGGTCAGCACCGCGCTGCCGGCCGGGTCGACCTGGTCGAAGTCGAAGCCGAGCGCCCGGTTGCCCTGGATCCGGGTCTGGTCCAGGTGCTGGTACTTGCCGAGGTTGAGGTTCTTCAGCCCGGGCACGCTGGCGGCGGCCTTGCCGCCCAGCTCCAGCTTGACCCAGCTGTCCGGCTTGTAGTGGATCAGGTCCAGCTTCATCATCAGGTCCGACGACGGGTCGCCGATGGTCATCCGCATCTCGGCGCTCTGGCTGGGCTCGTGCACCTGCCCCTCGGCGGTGGAGCCCGCGCCGGCCATGGTGAACCGGAAGTTCCCGTCGCGGATCGCGTTGGTGGAGTCGAGCAGGGCCTGCTTGGCGTCGCCGCCGGGCGTGCCGCTCGGGGCGATGCTGCCGGAGGCGGCCGGGGTGGCGGAGGCGCCCGTGCCGGCGGTTCCGTTGTCGTTGCAGGCGGCCAGGCCGGGGATGAGCAGCGCCGCGGCGAACGCGGTGGCGCTGAAGCGTCGAATCTTCACGTCAACCTCTCCAGGTGGGTCGTCCGGCCCACGGAGGTGCCGGAGTCGGGGCGCCGCAGCCCGGACGCCGGCTCCGGCGCACGAGCCCGGTCCGGCCGGTGTGGGTCGGCCCCGGCGGGCTCGTGCCCCCATCTGTTCCCTGAAGCGGTGTTCCGCAATCCCTGTCCGGTGCGAAGGTCACCGGGGTGGGCGGTCGGGGACGCCGCACGACGTCCCCGACCGCTCCCGGATCAGCCCTTGAACATCTCGTAGAGGCTGGCGGGCGCCTCGACGACCTGGGCGGCCGGCGGGGCCTGCACCGCGGTGGCGGTGCCGTAGTCGGCGTAGGTGACGGTCATGGTCTGCGCCTCGGCGGCGCCGGCGGCCGGCACCTGCACGGCGAACTCGCTCAGCCGGCCCTGGGCGTCGAGCTTCGCTGTGAAGGGCACGGCGCTGGCCTTGGTGCCGAGGGCCTTGACGGTCTCGGCGTCGAGCAGGTCCGAGTCGGCGGCCTTGGTGGCGTCGATGGTGCCCTCGTAGGTGCCCTCGCCGGTCTTCTTGACGTCGGTGATCGCCTTGATCATCTTGTCGCTGCCGGCCGGGTCCACGTCGCTGAAGTCGAAGTTCAGCTCGTCCGCGTCCTTGATCTTGGTGCGGTCCAGGTGCTGGTACTTGCCCTTGGTCGCCTTGAAGCCCGGGATGGCGTCGGCCATGGCGCCGTCCAGGTCGAGCTTGAGCCAGCTGTCGGTGTCGATGAACACCATGTGCATGGTCATCGACATCTCGTCGGCGGCGGCCGCGCCGCTGGACATCTTCATCTCGGCGCTCTTGGACGGCATGTGCACCTTGCCGTCCCCGTTGAACTCGCCGCCCTTGATGGCGAAGCTGAAGTTGCCCTTCTGGATCTCCTTCGTGGAGGCGGCGAGCGCCTCCTTCGGGTCCGCGGGCACCGCCGGGGCGGTGGACTTGCTGTCGGCGGTCGGCGAGTCGGCCTCGGTCTTGCAGGCGGCCAGACCAGGGACGAACAGGGCGGCGGCGAGGACGCCGACGCTCCACCGTCGAATGTTCACGTCGATCTCTTTCCGGTTGCTGTCCGGGACGCGTCACGCGTACCGGTTTGTCGGGCCCGGGCAGCGTAGCGGACCGGCACCGGCCGCGGGGGACACCGAGGGCGGGAGCGGTTCAGCGCAGCTTGGTGGCCAGCTCGCGCAGCTCCGCCTCCCCGGCGTCACCGACCACGATCACCGTGCGGTTCGGCTCCAGCAGGACGAGGGCCTGCTCGTTGCCCCGGGCGGTGTACCGCTGCCAGCTCGCCCCGCCGGGCAGGTCGACCGCACCCTGCGGCTGGCCGCCGCTCAGCTCGGCCGGCAGCAGCTTCTCCGCCGGCACGTTGCTCTGCACCAGCTGGGCGCCCCGGCCCTCCGGGGTGAGGTAGCCGAGGCGCAGCGTCCCGCCGCCGGGCTCGGTCTGGTAGCGGGCGCTGACCGTACGCCAGTCGGAGCCAAGGTCGTGCGGCACGGCGACCGGGAAGGCGTTGGCCGCGCGGGCCTGCTCGACGGCGGGCGCCGGGTCGACGGTGACCGGCTGGTCCCCGCCGAGGAAGCCCCGGTAGAAGGCGAGCAGCAGGGCGATCGGGACCAGCAGCACCAGCAGCGACAGCGCCATGTCCTTCGGCGACCGCTCGGACCGGGCCTTCTCCTTCCGCGGGGGCGGCGCGGGCTGCTCCCCGGCGTCGGCCGGCGGCGCGGCCGCGGTCGACTCGACCAGGGCCGGTTCCCCGGCCGGCAGGCTCGCCGCGGCCCCCGGCCGCACCGGCGGCTGGCCGTCGGGCGGGGTGGCGTCGGTCGGTACGCGGTCGGCAGGCTGTGCGGGTTCCACCCGGCCATTCTCGCAGCCGTCCGGGTGACGTGATCCTGGCCTCCTCCGCCCCGCTCCGGCGTCGAACCTGCGATCGTGTGAGGATCAGCGACAAAGCCGGCGGCGGCGACGGCCGCAACCCGCCGGTCCACCCCGCAACGTCGCGAGGAGGAAGCCGTCATGACAACCACCAGGACGCGGACCCCCCAGGATCTCGACCGTAACCTCGCCCTCGATCTGGTCCGGGTGACCGAGGCCGCGGCCATGGCCGCCGGCCGCTGGGTCGGCCGGGGCGACAAGGAGGGCGGCGACGGGGCCGCCGTCGACGCCATGCGCAAGCTCATCAACTCGATCCCGATGCGCGGTGTCGTGGTGATCGGCGAGGGCGAGAAGGACAACGCCCCGATGCTCTTCAACGGCGAGGAGGTCGGCGACGGGACGGGTCCCGAGGTGGACGTGGCGGTCGACCCGATCGACGGCACCACGCTGATGAGCAAGGGCATGCCCAACGCGCTCGCCGTGCTCGCGGTGGCCGAGCGGGGCGCCATGTTCGACCCGAGCGCCGTCTTCTACATGGAGAAGCTCGCCGTCGGCCCGATGTACGCCGACGTGGTCGACATCAACGCCGGGGTGGCCGAGAACATCCGCCGGATCGCCAAGGTCAAGGGCACCGACCCCGCCGAGGTGACGGTCTGCGTGCTGGACCGGTCGCGCCACGACGAGCTGGTGAAGCAGATCCGGCGGACCGGGGCGGGCATCCGGTTCATCTCCGACGGCGACATCGCCGGCGCCATCGCGGCCGCCCGGGGCGAGTCGGACGTCGACGTGCTGATGGGCATCGGCGGCACCCCGGAGGGCATCACCGCGGCCTGCGCGCTGAAGTGCATGGGCGGCATGATGCAGGCCAAGCTCTGGCCCAAGGACGCCGAGGAGCGGGAGAAGGCGCTGGCCGCCGGGCACGACCTGGACCGGGTGCTCTTCACCGACGACCTGGTCACCGGCGACAACTGCTTCTTCGTGGCCACCGGCGTCACCTCCGGCGACCTGCTGCGCGGCGTGCGCTACCGGGCCGGCGGGGCGTACACCCAGTCGATCGTGATGCGCTCCAAGAGCGGCACGATCCGGGTGATCGACTCCTACCACCGGCTGGAGAAGCTGGCGCTCTACTCGGCGGTCGACTTCGACGGGCGCCCCCTGGCCGAGCAGGAGTGACCGCAACCGGGACGGCGGCGCCCCCGACGCTGTCGACCACGCGGCGGGTCGCCGGCACCGGGCTGGCCACCGCCTCGGGGGTCGCGGTGGCCGTCCAGTCCCGGATCAACGGCGAACTCGGCGTACGGCTGGCCGACGGGATCGCCGCCGCGGTGGTCTCGTTCGGCCTGGGCCTGCTGGTGCTGCTGGTGCTGGTCCCCGCCACCCCCGGTGGCCGGCGGGGGCTGGCCGCCCTGCGGGAAGCGCTCCGGGACGGCTCGCTGCGACCGTGGCAGTGCCTCGGCGGGGTCTGCGGCGCCTTCCTGGTCGCCACCCAGGGCCTCACCATCGGCACCCTCGGCGTGGCCGTGTTCACGGTCGCCGTGGTGGCCGGGCAGTCCGGCAGCAGCCTGCTGGTCGACCGCGCCGGCGTCGGCCCGACCGGGCGGCAGGCGATCACCCCGAACCGGCTGGTCGGCGCGGTGCTCACCGTGCTGGCCGTGCTGCTGGCGGTGGGCGACCGGCTCGGCGACCCGGGCGCCCTGGCGCTGGCCCTGCTGCCGCTGGCCGCCGGGGTGGGCATCGCCTGGCAGCAGGCGGTGAACGGCCGGGTCCGGGGGGCCGCCGGCAGCGCCCTCACCGCCACGCTTGTCAACTTCACCGTCGGCACGGTGGCGCTGCTCGCCACCCTCGCCGTGGAGATGGCGGTCCGGGGCCGCCCGGCCGGCGGTTTCCCGACCGAGCCGTGGCTCTACCTGGGCGGCCCCATCGGCATCGTGTTCATCGCGCTGGCCGCAGCCATCGTCCGGTTCACCGGCGTGCTGCTGCTCGGCCTGGCCACCATCGCCGGGCAGATCGTCGGCGCCGTCCTGCTGGACGTGCTGCTGCCCACCGCCGCCTCACACCCCACGCCGACCACCCTGCTGGGGGCGGCGCTGACCCTGGTCGCGGTGCTCGTCGCCGCCGTCGGGCCGCCCCCGCGCCCGGTCAACCCCGCAGCGCCGCCACCGTCTCCTTGACCGCCCGGTCCAGCGGCGTCGCCTCGACGCCGAGGGTGGCGGTGGCGGCGGTCGAGTCCAGCACGTACGGGCGGGCGAACTGGTAGGCGGTCTCCCGCAGTTCCCGCGCGAACGGGTTGGTCAGCCCGCCGAGCCAGAGCACCGGGTACGGCATCCGGATCAGCCGCGGCGCGGGCGCCCCGACCAGGGCCGCCGCCCGGCCGGCCAGGTCCCGCATCGTCACCGCGGGCGCGCTGGGCACGTGCCAGGCCCGCCCCCAGGCCCGCTCGTCGGTCGCGGCGGCGACCAGGGTACGGGCGACGTCGGGAATGTACGTCCAGGTGTGCGGGGCGTCCCAGTCGACCGGCAGGAACGACCGCTGCCCGGCGAGCACCCGGGGCAGCACCATCATGGCCAGCGAGGTCCCCTCCGCGCCGAGGTAGTCGGAGCCGCGGACCTCGGTGATCCGGACCCGGCCGGCCCGGTGCGCGGCCAGCGCCTCGGCCCACATCCGGTTGCGCACCCGCCCCTTCGTGCCGGTCGCGGCGAGCGGGGTCGCCTCGGTCATCGGGGCATCGACCGGGCCGTACCCGTAGAGGTTGCCGACGGTGGCGAGCACCGCGCCGGTCCGCTCGGCGGCGGTGAGCAGGGCGGCGGCCAGGGGCGGCCAGTCCAGCGGCCACCGGTGGTACGCCGGGTTGGCGCAGTTGTGCAACGCCACCGCGCCCTGCGTCAGCGCGGTCAGCCGCTCCGCGTCGGCGGCGTCGGCGGCGACGCGCTCGATGGCCGGGTGCGCGGGTCCGGTGCCGCGGCGGGTCACCACCCGCACCCGGTCGCCGCGCTCGGCGAGGAGGCGAGCGGTGGCGGTGCCGACGGGTCCGGCGCCGACGATCACGTGCAGGGCCATGAGGGCCACCCTTCGAAGCAGGGATCCAATGTGAGAGCACCGCTCTCGCAACAGAGCATGCCCAATGCTGGGCCACTTCGTCAAGAGCGGTGCTCTCGGTTGTGACTGCCGCTCTCTTCGTGGCAGAGTGGAGCCATGGTCGTTCCCTCGCTCCGCGCCCGGGTCCGCGCCGGCATGATCGAAGAGATCAAGGCGGTCGCCCGGCGCCACCTGGCCACCGACGGCGCGAACCTCTCGCTCCGCGCCGTCGCCCGGGACCTCGGCATGGTCTCCTCGGCGATCTACCGCTACTTCCCCAGCCGCGACGACCTGCTCACCGCGCTGATCCTGGAGGCGTACGAGGCGCTCGGCGACGCGGTCGAGGCGGCCGACGCCGGCGTCGACCGGGCCGACCTGCGCGGGCGCTGGCACGCCGCGTGCCGGGCCGCCCGGGCCTGGGCGCTGGCCCACCCCGCCGAGTACGCCCTGCTCTACGGCAGCCCGGTCCCCGGCTACGCGGCCCCGGACGACACCGTGGCACCCGCCCAGCGCCCCCCGGTGACCCTGGTCGGCATCCTCCGCGACGGGGTGGCCGCCGGCCGGCTCGACCCGTCGGGCGAGGAGCTGCCCGAACCGCTGCGGTCGGACGTGGCCGAGCTGGCCGCCCTGCTCGCCATGGACCTGCCGCCCGCGCTGCTGGCCCGGGGCATGGCCGGCTGGACCCAGCTCTTCGGGTTGATCAGCTTCGAGCTGTTCGGCCGGATCAACCGGGCCCTGCCGCACCGCGACGAGTACTTCGACCACCAGACCGGCCTGATGGCCGACCTGATCGGCCTGCCCGCCGCCTGAGCCCGGCGTCGCCGGTCAGGTGCCGTCTGAGGAGTGGCCCGGGAAGAGGTGCGCCGTCGGGTCGATGACGACCGCCGCGTTGTTGATCGCGGTGGCCGCCTCGCCGAAGCCGGTGGCGATCAGCCGGACCTTCCCCGGATATTCGGTGATGTCCCCGGCCGCGAAGACCCGGGGCAGATTCGTGGCCATCGCGCTGTCGACCACGATGTGCCGCCGGTCCAGGTTCAGGCCCCACTCGGCGAGCGGGCCCAGGTCGGCGGTGAACCCGAGCGCGGCCACCACGGTGTCCACCGGCAGCGTCTCCACCGCGCCGCCGCGCACGGTCAGCTCGGCGCCGGTGACGCGGTCCTCGCCGTGCAGCCGGCTCACCTCGGCGTTGACCACGATCCGCACCGGCAGGGCGCGCACCCGGTCGACGGTCGAGGCGTGCGCCCGGAACCGGTCCCGCCGGTGCACCAGGGTCACCGAGCGGGCGATCGGGGCCAGCGTCACCGCCCAGTCGAAGGCGGAGTCGCCGCCGCCCACGATGAGCACGTCCCGGCCGGTCAGCTCGGTCGGCTGCGGTACGAAGTAGACGATCCCGGCGCCCACGAAGCTGTCCGCCACCGGCAGCGGCCGGGGGGTGAAGCTGCCCAGCCCGCCGGTCACCAGCACCGCGCCGCAGCGCAGCTGGTCACCGCCGGCCAGCCCGAGCACCGGCCGCCCGTCCAGGTACGACAGCTTCTCCGCACGCACCCCGAGCAGGTACTCCGGGCGGAACGGCGCGGCCTGGGCGACCAGGTTGGCCACCAGCTCCCGCCCCTTGATGGCGGGAAACCCGGCGACGTCGAGGATCAGCTTCTCCGGGTACATGGCGGTGACCTGACCGCCCGGCTCGGGCAGCGCGTCGATCACCGCCACGGAGAGCCCGCGGAACCCGGCGTAGTAGGCGGCGAACAGCCCGGCGGGGCCGGCCCCGATCACGGCGACATCGACCTCGCGCATGGCGTACCGTCCCGTCACTTCGCCAGGGGATCAACGCGTGCTGATCCCGACGGTAGGCGGGCCGGTGGCCGCGGGCAAGCACGTCCCGCCGGCCGGTGGACGTGCCGTCAGGGCAGCGTGACGGGCGGTGTCCCGAGCGGGTCCCGCCCCGCGCTCTCGGCCCGGCGGCGGAACAGGATCGCCGCGACGGCACCGCCGAGCAGCCCGAACAGGTGCCCCTGCCAGGAGATGCGCTCGTCGGTGGGAAGGATGCCGAGCAACTGCCAGCCGTAGAGCAGGCCGACCAGGAGCACCACGGCGAAGTTCCACCAGCTCCGCTCGACGATGCCGCGGGTGAGCAGGATGCCGAGGTAGCCGAAGATCACCCCGCTCGCGCCGACCACCACCGAGTTGGGCGAGCCGGTGAACCACACCCCGAGGCCGCTGACCAGGATGATGACAAGCGTCGACCAGAGGAACCGGCGGGTGCCGGCGGCCAGCACGAAGGTGCCGAGCAGGATCAGCGGGATGCTGTTGCTGTAGAGGTGGTTCCAGCCGGCGTGCAGGAACGGCGAGAAGAACACGCCGTCCAGCCCCTGGATGTGGTGCGGGATGATGCCGGCGGTGACGTCGAGGTCGGCGCGCAGGCCGACGTCGACGGCCTCGACGAGGAAGAGCACCGGCACGACCGCGCACATGGCGACGAAGGCGCGGCCGAGCGCGGCGTAGAACGCCTCGGTGCCGAACCGGTGCGGGTCGCCGCCCGTCGGGCCGTCATGCCAGGTCACCCGTCAACAGCTATCAGCAATCGCCGCGCATTGCCACCCGAGCGGGAGATGACGACGGCGGGGCGTGCGAATCTCCGCACGCCCCGCCGTCAGTGTCCGATCAGTACCAGCCGGTGCTCTGCGAGTGCTGCCAGGCGCCGCACGGGTTGTCGTACCGGCCCTCGATGTAGCCGAGGCCCCACTTGATCTGGGTGGCCGGGTTGGTCTTCCAGTCGTCCGCCACCGAGCCCATCTTGCTGCCCGGCAGGGCCTGCGGGATGCCGTACGCGCCGGACCCCTCGTTGTAGGCCTTGTGGTTCCAGCCGCTCTCCTTGGTCCAGAGCTTGTCCAGACAGGGGAACTGGTCGATGCCGAAACCCTCGTCGATCATGAGTGCGCAACCGATCTTGCGGTTGCCGCTGAACTCCTCGCAGGAGGCCGGGATCGGCCCGTCGTACGGCTTGGCCTCCGCCTTCGCCGCGGCCTCGCGCTCCTTCTTGCGCGACGCGGCCGCCGCCTCGGCCTGCTTGGCCCGCTCGGCGGCCTCCTTGGCCGCCGCCGCGGCCCGCAGCTTCGCCTGGTACTCGGCGGCCCGCTGCTTGGCCGACTCCAGGCGGTGCTCGGCCTGGAGGTCGCGCTGGTACGCGTACTCCGTCCGGTCGACCTCCAGGCCGACCTGCGCGGTCAGGCCCTGTTGCTGGGTCTGTCGGTCTTCGCCCAGATAGAAGCCGCCGGCGACGCCCACGGAGAGCAGCGCGACAGCGGCCGTACGGGCACCGAACCGGCTCCACAGCCGACTCACGAAGTGTCCCTTCGTCGGGGGCAAGGACACGGCGCGACGCGTGGCCCAGGAGCGGCCGCGGCGGCGCCGTGAGCGCCCCGACCCTCGCGGTCGCAGCCGACGCACCGGTGTTCGTGGCCCTCCGCCGTGCCGTGGCGAATGATGCTCGACGATCTTGGTGGTGCTGAGGCGCTCGATGGACACCATTGCGCACAGTGAGACCGATGGGAAACCAAGGACGCCAATTGTGATCTGCGCCACACAATTAATGCCCGCAAATCAGGGCAAAGGCCAGCCTCAGAGCGGGATGTCCTCCAGCAGATCGGTAACCATCGCGGCGATGGGAGAACGCTCCGAACGGCTGAGGGTGACGTGCGCGAAGAGGTGATGACCCTTCAGCGCCTCGATCACCGCGGTCACCCCGTCGTGCCGCCCGACGCGGAGGTTGTCCCGCTGGGCCACGTCGTGCGTGAGCACCACCCGGGAGCCCTGACCGATCCGGGACAGCACGGTGAGCAGGACGCCGCGCTCCAGCGACTGCGCCTCGTCGACGATGACGTAGGCGTCGTGCAGGCTCCGGCCGCGGATGTGGGTCAGCGGCAGGACCTCCAGCAGGCCCCGGGAGGTGACCTCCTCCAGCACGTTCTCGTGCACCACGGAGCCGAGGGTGTCGAAGACGGCCTGGGCCCAGGGCGACATCTTCTCCGACTCCGAGCCGGGCAGGTAGCCCAGCTCCTGGCCACCGACCGCGTACAGCGGGCGGAACACGACGACCTTCTTGTGCCGGCGGCGCTCCATCACCGCCTCCAGGCCGGCGCAGAGCGCCAGCGCGGACTTGCCGGTGCCGGCCCGGCCGCCGAGCGAGACGATGCCGATCGACTCGTCCAGCAGCAGGTCGAGCGCGACCCGCTGCTCCGCCGAGCGGCCGTGCACGCCGAACGCCTCCCGGTCGCCGCGGACCAGCCGGACGGTCTTGTCCGGCAGCACCCGGCCGAGGGCCGAGCCCCGCGCCGAGTGCAGCACCAGGCCGGTGTGGCAGGGCAGGCCGGCGGCGGCGTCGAGGTCGAGGGTCTCCCCCGCGTAGAGCCGGCCGATCTCCTCCTCGGCCAGCTCCAGCTCGGCCATCCCGGTCCAGGTCGGGTCGCTGGCCTGGCCGTGCCGGTACTCGTCGGCCCGCAGGCCGACCGAGGCCGCCTTCACCCGCAGCGGCATGTCCTTGCTGACCAGGGTGACCTCGCGCCCCTCGGCGGCGAGGTTGAGCGCCACGGAGAGGATCCGCGCGTCGTTCGACTCGTTCCGGAACCCGGGCGGCAGCACCCCGTCGTCGGTGTGGTTCAGCTCCACCCGGAGGGTGCCGCCCTGGTCGTTGGCGGGCACCGGCCGGTCCAGCCGGCCGTGCCGCACCCGCAGCTCGTCCAGCATGCGCAGCGACTGCCGGGCGAACCAGCCCAGCTCGGGGTGGTGGCGCTTGCCCTCCAGCTCGGAGATGACCACCAGCGGCAGCACCACCTCGTGCTCGGCGAAGCGGTGGAAGGCCGCGGGGTCGGAGAGGAGGACCGACGTGTCCAGGACGAAGGCTGGGCCGGCTGGTCGGGGCTCCTCGGTGCCGGCGGACGCGGCGGCCGTGCGACGGCTGCGGGTGGTCCGGCGGGTCGTGGCGGTCGCGGCCGGGGTCTGGTCGGCACCGGCGGGGGTACGGCGAGTGGTCACAGGCCTGCTCCGCGGATGGGCACCCGGCCACCCGAGTTCCGCCTCTTCCGGTGCCCGGTGGGACACGGGGTCGGATGCGGGCCCCGTGCGCGAGGTCGCAGGTCCGGGCTGTCCGGCTGGCCCGGGAAAACCCCGTGCCATGCCTAGACGCTAATGGCCGGAGGCGCGGTCGGCTAGTGGCGCGAGTGGATCACACCGGAAGGAGGGATGAACGGCGGCGGAACCGGCCGGGATGCATGCCCCCTGCGCGCATCCCGGCCGGCGGAGCCGCCGTCACCGGTCTGACGGCGGCTCCGACGGTGCGCGTCCGCCGCGGACGGCACACCGTGCCTGGGGGGACCTCAGCCCTGACGCCGGACCAGGGTCCCGGTCCGCGGCCCGCCGGCCGCGCCGAACGAGGAGCCGGTGTAGGTGGTGCCCTGCCGGGTGGCCAGCCCCCCGAGCTGGGTGGTCGTGGTGGCCCGCAGGGCCGGGGCGGACGTGGCCCGGGCGGTGACCGCGGCGGGGACGGCGGTGCCGGCGAACGGCGTGCCGCGCCCGGCCGGGCCGGTCACCACGGCCGGGGCCGGCCCGGCCAGCGCCGAGGCGATCGCGGCCTGCGCGTCCCGGCGGCGTCGGTTCCAGGCGCCCCGATCGCCGTCGAAGTAGCCCTGGCGGTAGCCGAACCGGTAGCCGATCCGGTAGCTGAGCTGGCCGTGCAGGCGGCCCGCCGCGTAGCAGGTCGAGCCGAGCACGAGAACCAGCACGACGGCGAGGAACGGGCTCATCGCTCGTCCGTCCCGGGCAGGGGGTCGACGACCAGCAGCCGCTCCAGGTCGGCGGTGCTGACCTCCTCGACCAGCTCGACGCTGATCCGGCAGCCGTCGACGATCACCTCGGCCACCGAGGCACGGCGGATCTCGCCGCCGGCGTCGTAGACCCGGACGCTCAGCTCGGGACAGCCGAGGTGGGTCCGCCAGGCGTCCCACTCGTCGCGGTCGCCGACGCTGAGGGAGAGGTAGCGGCAGCCCCGGGCGAGGTAGAGCCGCCACGGGGCGCTCAGCCCGGCGGTCACCCCCTCCGCGATCAGGCCGAAGGCCTGCGCACGGGTCGCGAGCTCGGTCACGAGACCCCCTCGACACCCGCGGAGTGACGCATGTGAGCACTCGTCGTCTCATGCACGTGACACACCGTAAGTTGTCTCATGAGCGTGACAGTATCAGCTTTTCGTCTGTTTACCGCCGTACTGGCGTCCATCTATTCTGCCCGGGTGACACCCCTCAGGAACAGCTCTGGATCGTTTACCGAGAATCGTGGATCACCGTCACGTCGGCGTGACAGCAGCGTGCCGGGACGCGACGCCGAGACCGACTGGCCGTACCGTCACGGGGTGACCGAGACCGCCAACGCACGGAAGATCGCCTTCGCCACCTTCGTCCGCCGCGCGCTGGAGGACGCCCGCGCCATGCGGGCCTGGAGCGGCACCGAGGTCTCCCGGCGCACCGGCGTCTCCCGCCAGACCATCAACCGCTGGGTACGCGGCGACTGGGCCAGCGACCCGGAGGCCGAGCGGGTGGTCGCCTTCTGCGAGGGGCTGGGGCT
>NZ_JBSSLX010000024.1:0-46545 GCF_053890995.1 Micromonospora sp. I033
AACTTCTTGGTCAACACGCAGCCCGGGGTCACGGTGCGCGTGAGTGGAACGTCATGGAGGTCAAACGGCGCCGGTGACCTCCATGGCGTTCCACCGACGGCGGGGCTTCGCGTCGTCAGGAGCGTGTGTCCGCCTGCCTCCGCCGGCCGCCCGCGCGGCGCATCCGGCCCCGTGTCCCGGCAGGGTGCGCCGGAGGGCGAGAAGCCGCTGGGCCTGGACCCTGCCCAGGTCGTCGCCACGAGCCGCAAATGCGCCGCCGGTGTGCGGCAGAGGGCCCACGGCCGGCCGGCGCCCCTGAACGGCGAACAGCAGCCGGGACAGAGGGCGCGCGGCGCCGCCGGGCGCCGGGAACGGAGAACAGCGGCCGGGAACGGTGAACGGCCCGGCTCGCGGGAGCGAGACGGGCCGTTCGGTGTGGTAGCCCCGACCGGATTCGAACCGGCGCTACCGCCTTGAGAGGGCGGCGTCCTGGGCCGCTAGACGACGGGGCCAGGCACTTTTCCTGCTTCACCGCCCTGACGAGCGGTGCGGCAGTAGTCTAGCGGCACCACCGCCGGCCCCCGACGAGGGGGTCGGCCAGCGAACGAAGCGGTGCGGCAGACGAGACAGCGGCAGGAAACGAAACAGCCCGCCCCACGAGGTGGGACGGGCCGTGCGCACTGTAGCCCCGACCGGATTCGAACCGGCGCTACCGCCTTGAGAGGGCGGCGTCCTGGGCCGCTAGACGACGGGGCCAGAACTTCGTGCTTCCGCGCCCTCGCGGGCGGGAAGCTGCACTCTATCAGAGATCATCTGCCGCCTCCCTCGCGAGGAGGGGAGGCGGAGCGGAACTCCGCCAGAATCCAGCGTCCGGGATTCTCGCGAATCCGCGGCTGCGCTGGGGTACCAGGACTCGAACCTAGACTAACTGAACCAGAATCAGTCGGGCTGCCAATTACCCCATACCCCATTGGCCCCTTGCGGCGCCAGGAACGAACTTTACCCTCCCGGTGCCGACAGGCCAAATCCAACCCCTCGAACCGCCCCTGAACTGCGGAAACGAGGCGTCGGACGCATCAGGCGACCGGCACCACCGGGTTGGTGAGTTCGCCGATCCCCTCGATCCGCACGGTGACCGTATCCCCGTCGGTGAGCGGACTAACCCCGGCCGGCGTGCCGGTCAGCACCACGTCACCGGGGAGCAACGTCATGACGTGGGAGATGTACGACACCAGGGCCGGCACGTCGAAGACCATGTCCTTGGTCCGGCCGAGCTGGCGTACCTCCATCTCCTCCGGGTTGCGGCCCACCTCACAGCGGACCTCCAGGTCGGAGACGTCCAGCCCGGTGGTGATCCAGGGTCCGATGGGGCAGAACGAGTCGAAGCCCTTGGCCCGGGTCCACTGCCCGTCGGAGCGCTGGAGGTCGCGCGCCGTGACGTCGTTGGCGCAGGTGTAGCCGAAGATGGCCCGCTCGGCGGCGGCCCGGTCGGCCCGGCGGGCGCCCGGCGCGCCGATCACCACGGCCAGCTCGGCCTCGTGCTCGACCTGCTTGGAGAAGATCGGCAGCCGGATGGCGTCCCGGGGGCCGATCACCGAGGTGGACGGCTTGAGGAAGAGCAGGGGTTCCTTGGGCACCTCGCTGCCGTGCTCGGCGGCGTGTTCGGCGTAGTTGCGGCCGACGCAGACCACCTTGCTCGGCAGG
Organism: Micromonospora sp. I033; assembly: GCF_053890995.1. Lineage (NCBI taxonomy): Bacteria > Bacillati > Actinomycetota > Actinomycetes > Micromonosporales > Micromonosporaceae > Micromonospora > Micromonospora sp. I033. Next base: position 1,684 of record NZ_JBSSLX010000024.1, read on the forward strand.
ATCGGCGAGAGCAGCCGGACGTCGGAGAGCGCCCAGCGGGCGCCGGAGAACTGGATCTGCCCGAACGGGTGGCCCTCGATCTCGGCGATGGTCAGGCCCTGCGGCCCGGCCTCCGGCTCGCCCTCGACGACCCCGAACGACATTCCCTTGGCATGAGCGAAACGAGCGATACGCACCCGGCCAATCTATCCCCGGCGACCGGCCGGGCCACGCCGGACGCGGCCACCGGCTCCGCCCGGGCGGCGCGCCAGGGTACGCCGGCCCGCGCCGGCCGGGGCGGGATTGCGGACTTCGTACCCGCCCGGCGGGCCCGGGCCCATAGCTTCGGGGCCGGAGGTTCGTTCGTATGCCTGCATCGAGACGACACCACAGGACCCTGGCAGTGCTCGTGAACTGCCTCGGCATCATCGCCGCCGTGCCGGCGCTGCCCGCGGCGGCGCCCCGGGCGGCGGCCGCGCCCGCGCAACCGGCGGCTCCGCCGGCCGCGGCCGCGCAGGCCACCCCGATCCCGACCGGGATGCCCGCGGCGCCACCGGCGGTGCCGACCACCAAGCCGGCGCCGATCCAGCTGAGCACGCCACCGGTCACCGTGGCGGTGGCGGCGGCCGGCACCCCGGCGCCGGGATACCGGATCCAGGTCCGCAACGCCGGACCCACACCGGTCGAGACGACCGTCCGGCAGGAGCTGCCGGTCGGGTCCCGGGCCACCGCGGTGACCGGCGGCGGCCGGGCCACCCGACCGATCGGGTCGGCCACGGCCAACGAGGTGACCTGGCGGCTGCGGCTGCCGGCGCGGAGCACCACCACGCTGAACACCGCGCTCAGCGGGGCCGCCGCGGGCCGGCCGGTGACCGCGCCCACCTGCGCGTACGGCACCGACGGCACCCGCCCGTACGACTGCGCCACGGCGACCTGGACGGGGCCCACGGTCCCGGCGGCGAGGGTCAGCGCGGCCCCGGCCTGGCAGCGCCCGCCGGTGCTGCTGGCCGCGCTGGCCGCGCTCCTGGTCGTCACCGGCGGCGTGCTGTGGTGGGCGTGGCGGCGCCGGCGGTCCGGCCCGGACCGGGCGGCCACCGGCACCCCGTCCGGCCCGACCCGGCTCGCCGCCGGGGTCCCGCCGGTCGCGGGCGGGGTGGGCGGCCCGGCGGACCGCGGCACGGTCTACCCGCGACCGGCCATGCCCGCCACCGCCGGACGACGCCGCCGGCCGCCGATCTGGGCGGTGGTCGGGGTCGCGGCCGCGGTGCTGGCCGGCGTGGTCGGCGCGGCGGCGTGGACGGCCACCCAGCGGGTCGCCGCCATGGACACCACCAAGCAGCCGACCAGCGGCGCCTGGGTGGGCACCAGCGTCACCGGCGCGCTCGGCGTACCGCTGCGCGAGACCGCGTTCGAGTTCACCGTCTACCGGCTGGCCTGCGGCGCGGGGACGCTCCCCGCGTCACCGTCCGGCGGCCGGCAGTGCCTGGCCACGGTGGGGGTGCGCAACCTCACGCCCGGCGAGCAGACCTGGCACGGGCAGTTGCAGCGGGCGTACCTGCCCGGGGGCAACTGGGTGGCCACCGACGAGAGCGCCACCCGGGTGGCCAATCTCGGCCGGGACGTCTTCGCCCAGCCGGTCGCCGCGGGCTCCCGGGTGCTGCTGCCGCTGGTGTTCACGGTGCACGGCGACGACCCGCCGAAGCAGTTGGAGCTGCGCAGCGGGGTCTTCTCCGCCGGGGTGCGGGTGGACGTGCGCTGACCGGTGGCGGGGCGGCGGTCGTACCCTGGGGTCCGTGACCGCCGCCCTCGCCCCCGCCACCGCGCTCGACGCGGCCGACTGGCAGGCCCGGCGTCGCGCCCACGAGGAGCGGGTGGACGCCTGGCTGGCGCCGCACCTGGCCCGCCGCCGCTCCGGGGTGAAGCATCCCGTCGAGGACTTCCTCTTCACCTACTACTCGCACCGCCCGGCCCAGCTGCGCCGCTGGCACCCGGGAGCCGGGGTGGTGCTGCGCGACGCGGACCCGGCCGAATTCGGCCGGGACTACCATGCCACCGCCGCCGGGGTCACCCTCGACACCGCGGGGGTACGCGAGCGCCGCGCCGAGTCGATCTCCTGGATCCGCACGCTGCTGGCGGCCACCGCCGGCCGCCCGGCCCACTTCGGCTGCTTCGGGATGCACGAGTGGGCGATGGTCTACCGGCAGACCCAGGACGAGGTGCGGCACAACGCCTGGCCGTTGCGGCTCAGCCCGGCGGCCACCGCCGCGGTGGTCGAGGAGCGCGGCGTGCGGTGCAGTCACTTCGACGCGTTCCGGTTCTTCACCGCGCCGGCCCGGCCGCTCAACGTGCTCAACCCGACGCGGGAGAGCCAGCACGCGCTGGAGCAGCCGGGCTGCCTGCACGCCAACATGGACCTCTACAAGTGGGCGTACAAGCTCTCTCCGCTGGTGCCGTCGGAGCTGGTGGGGGACGCCTTCGCGCTGGCCCGGGAGATCCGCACGCTGGACATGCGGGCCAGCCCCTACGACCTGGCCGACCTCGGTCACCCGCCGGTGCCGGTGGAGACCCCAGAGGGCCGGGCCGAGTACGCCGCCGCCCAGCGGGGCTTCGCCGAGCGGGCCGCCGGACTGCGAGCCCGGCTGCTGGCCGCCCTCGATGTGGCGGACCGGCCCGGCTGACCGGCCGGACGGCGGGCGAGGCGGACTCAGCCGGCCGGGTGGCCCCGGTGCGCGGCCCACTCCTCGGCCAGGAGCGACATCACGGTGGCGTCCACCCAGCCGTCGCCGTCGCGGAGCACCTGCCGCAGCGTGCCCTCGGCCACGAAACCCACCTTCTCGTAGGCCCGGCGGGCACGCGGGTTGAAGGCGAACACCTCCAGCCCGATCCGGTGCAGGCCGAGCTGCTCGAAGCCGTACCCGACGACGAGCCGGACCGCCTCGGTGCCGAGGCCCCGGTCCCGCCCGGCGGGGCCGATGAGGGTGCGGAAGTTGCAGCTGTCGTTGTGCCGGTCCCACTCGTTGAGGACGACCTCGCCGACGCAGGCGCCGGTCGCCCGGTCCACCACGGCCAGGTCGAGCCGGTCGGGCTGGCTGTTGCGGGTGCCGTACCAGGCCCGCAGCCGGGCCGGTTCGAGCCCTTCCCCGGGCGGGCTGCCGGTGAGCCGGGCCACCTCCGGGTCGGCCAGGATCGCCTCGAAGGCCGCGAGGTCGTCGTCGACGAACGGACGCAGCAGGACCCGCTCGCCGGTGAGGGTGGGTTTCACGGAGAAGTCGCTCGGCACGCGGCGCATTCTGGGCGACGGCGCGGCCGGCCCTCAAACCGTTTTCCGGCGCACCGGGCCGGCCGCCGGGTGATTGGGACCGATCTCCGGTCGGGGCCCGGCCCGGTTGGCAGAGTGAGGTGGTGGGCGGCGGCGTCGGTCGGATCCAGCTGGCCGGCGACGCGGGCGGCGTCAGCCGGCTGGAACTCTTCCTCGACCTGATCTTCGTCTTCGCGTTCCTCAACGTCACCGGGGTGACCGCCGAGCAGCTCAACCCGGCCGGGCTGCCGCGCGGCCTGCTGCTGCTCGTGCTGCTCTGGTGGTGCTGGGCGCCGTTCGCCTGGCTGGGCAGCATCGTCCGGCTGGACCGCGGGGTCATGCCGGTGGTGATGTTCGGGCTCAGCGCCACCCTGTTCGTGATGGGCCTGACGGTGCGGGAGGCATTCCTCGACCGCCCCGGCGGCCTCTCCGGGCCGGTGGTCTTCGCTCTCGGCTACCTGGTCGTGCGCGGCACCGCGCTGACCGTCGCCGCGCTGGCCACCGCCGGGGAGCTGGGACCCCGCCGGGTGGCGCTGCGGGCCTGGCCGCCGGCGCTGGCCGGCGCGCTGTTCCTGCTCGCCGCCGCGGTGGCCCCGGGCCACGTGCCGGACGGCGCGGCCGGGGAGTGGGTCCGCTTCGCGCTGGTGGGCTGCGCAATCGTCGCCGAGTACGGCGGGGCGCTCCTGGTCGGCGCGGACCGGTGGCGGATCGGCTCGATCCCGTACTGGGCGGAGCGGCACGGCCTGATCATCCTGATCGGGTTCGGCGAGACGATCATCTCGGTGGGGTTGAGCCAGGGGGTGGCGACGGCGCAGCCGCTGACCCCGGAGGTGCTGGTCGGGGCGCTGCTCGGGGTGGCGCTGGCCGGCGCGCTGTGGTGGACGTACTTCGACGTGGCCCGGTTCGCGGCCGAGCAGGCGCTGGAGCGGGCCGGGCCGGGGCGCGGGCGGCTCGGCCGGGACGCGTACAGCTTCCTGCACCTGCCGATGATGACCGGGCTGATCCTGGTGGCGCTCGGCCTGAAGAAGGCGCTCGGCGAGCTGCAGGTGCACCACGACGGGGCGAGCCCGCTGCTCGGGCTGCTGGTGCTCTACGGCGGGGTGGTGCTCTACCTGCTGGGCCTGGTGCTGTTCGAGGTGCGGACGCTGCGCCTCCTGGGCCGGTCCCCGGTGCTCGGCATCGTGCTGGTGCTCGGGCTGGCGCCGATCGCCCCGCACGTGTCCGTGCTGGCCGAGCTGGCGCTGCTGGCCGCGGCGGTGGGTGCGACCGCGCTGGCCGACGTGACCGTGTTCCGGCGCCGGCACCGGCGGCTGCACGCACGGATCGGCCCGACCGAGGAGCACGCCGGGGTCACCCCGAAGGAGCTCTTCTTCGACCTCGTCTTCGTCTACGCGTTCCTCCAGGTGGCCGCGCTGATGGCCGACGACCCGACGTGGCGCGGCCTGGCGCGCGGGCTGCTGGTGCTCGTCGTGCTCTGGCAGGCGTGGTGCGCGTACACCTGGCTGGCGGCCGAGGTCCGCTCGGAGCGGCCGGTGGTCCGCCTGGTCATGGTGCTGGTGGTCGCGCTCACCGCGGTGATCACGCTGGCCAGCCCGCAGGCGATCGACGACTCGCGCGGCGGCCTGCCCGGGCCGCTGGTCTTCGTCGCCTGCTACGCGGCCATCCGGCTGCTGCACCTGGCCTCGTTCGGGCTGGTGGCGTTACGGAACCCGGGCGCGCGGATGCCGCCGCTGCGGGCCGCCGCGCCGACCCTGGTCGCGCTCGGCCTGATGCTGGTCGCCGCGCTGCTGCCGCTGCCGGTCGGCGACGTGCGGCAGTTCTCCCCGGCCCGGGTCGCGCTGTGGCTGCTCGCCATCGCGGTCGACGTGGTCGGGAACGCCCGGGTGGGCCTGCGCCACCTCAGGGTGCGCTCGGCGGAGCACTGGGCCGACCGGTACAGCCTGATCATCATCATCGGGCTCGGCGAGGCGGTGATCTCGATGGGCAGCGCCGTGGTCTACACGCCGATCTCGGCCCGGATCGTGGTGGCGGCCTTCCTCGGCACCGCCCTGCTGGCCGCTCTGTGGTGGGCCTACTTCGGGTGGGACAGCACCGAGGGGGAACGGGTGCTGGCCGCCGTCGACCTCGGCACCCGCACCCGGCTGGCCCGCGACGCGTACACCTGGCTGCACCTGCCGATGCTGGCCGGGATCGTGCTGGTCTCGCTCGGCCTGCGCAAGACCATGTCGGTGCTGGGCAGCCGGGGCTTCTTCGAGTTCGGGCCGCCGCCGTATCCGCTGGCGCACGCCGCGCTCTTCGGCGGGGTGCTGCTCTACCTGCTGGGCGTGCAGGCGTTCCGGTGGCGGACGACCGGTCGCCGGCGACCGGCCCGGCTGGTGCAGGCGCTGGTCGTGGCGGCGCTGCTGCCGCTGACGACGGGGCTGTCGGCCCTGCTCGCGCTGGGCCTGCTGGCCGCGGTCTGCCTGGCCTTCACCGGGTTCGAGGTGCGCCGTGGCCACGAACGGGCCGCCGCGCGCCCGGTGCCGTCACGCTGACCGGCGGGCGGTCAGTCGCCGTCCACCCGGCGGTCGCGCTTGCGCTGGGACTGCCGCTTCTTCTCGGCCAGCCGGCGCTCCTTCGCGGCCCGGGACGGGCGGGTGGGGCGGCGCGGCTTCGGCGGCGGCGCGACCGCCTCGCGGAGCAGGGCGGCCATCCGCTCGCGGGCCGCCTCCCGGTTGGCCAGCTGCGCCCGGTGCTCGCTGGCCGCCACGGTCAGCACCCCGTCGACCAGCCGGCCGGCGAGCCGGTCCAGGGCGCGGGCGCGCAGCGGCTCGGGCACGCTCGGCGATCCGGCCAGGTCGAAGCTCAGCTCCACCCGCGAGTCGGTGGTGTTGACCCCCTGGCCACCCGGCCCGGACGAGCGGGAGAAGCGTTCCCGCAGCTCCGCGTCGGGGAGCACGAGCCGGTCGGTCACCCGCAGTCCGTCGTCCACGCCCCGAGGCTAACGCCCGGGAGGGTGACCCGGTGTGGCGGTCACCGTCGGCGTCGGGGTGGGCGCGGGGCCGGCCCGTTCGTCGTCCGACCCGGCCGCCGCGTACGCCGCCGCACCGACCAGCAGCAGCGCGATCACACCGATCTTGGTGACCACCGCGCGGATCGCCATCCAGGCGGTACGCCGGGCGCCCGGCACGCTGGTCCGGATGGTCTGGTAGTCCTTCCAACCCCGCTGCGCGCGGGCGTACGCCGCGCCGACACCGGCGCCGATGATCAGGCCCACCAGGAGGAGGGCCGCGATGACAGCTTGCTCCACCCACGCCAGTATCCATACTCAGCGTAATATTTCCATGGCCCGATGGTCCCACGCCGGATATCCGACAGTTCCCCCGCCGGGCGGCCCGTACGGCACGCCCGGCGGGGGTCAGGACGCCGGGCCGGTCAGCCGCCCCGGCCGATGATGGTGTCGGCGGTCTGCTGGACCTGGTCGATCGGGATGGCGAACCCGATGCCGATCGAGCCGTTGCCGTCGATGGTGGCGATGGCCGTGTTCACCCCGACCACCTCGCCCCGCGCGTTGACCAGCGGCCCACCCGAGTTGCCCGGGTTGATGGAGGCGTCGGTCTGCACCGCGCTGTGCCGGCCGTTGCCGATCCGTACCTGCCGGTTGAGCGCACTGACGATACCGGCGGTGACGGTGCCGGCCAGGCCGAGCGGGGAGCCGACGGCGAGCACCGGCTCGCCCACCCGGGTGGAGTTCGGCTTGGCCAGCGGCAGCGCCGACAGCCGGGCCTCGGCCGGCACCTTCAGCACCGCCAGGTCGCTGCCCGGCTCCCGTCCCACCACCTCGGCGGTGAACCGGCGCCCGTCGGACGTCTCCACCGTCACCGGTCCGGAGCCGCCCCGGGCCAGGATGTGGTCGTTGGTCACGATGTGCTGCTCGTTGTCGATGGCGAAGCCGGAGCCGGTGGCCGACGCGCCGGACGTCCCGCCGACCATCACCGAGACCACCCCGGGAACCGTCTTCTCGGCGGCGGTGACCAGCTCCGCCGGCACCGCGGCGGCGGAGGCCGCCGCCGGGCCGGGCGCGTCCCGGTCGGCCGCCCAGGTGCCGGCCGCCGCCCCGGAGAGGGTGGAGAGGGCCACCACCGCCGCCGCGCTCATCAGCCGGCCGCGCCAGCCCCGCCGCGCCGCGTCCCGCGCGGACCCGGGCCCGTCCCAGCGCCCCCGTCCGTCCGGGTCCAGCTCCGGCGAGACGAACCACGGGCCGCGCGGTTCGCCGAGTCCGGTCTGCACTGCCATACCTGGGCTCCTCACGTGTCGTGCGTCGTCCGGTCGTCGGTGCGGGTCAGGGCAGCCGGGAGAACCACCGCAGCGATCCGGCGGCGGCCCCCATGGCGAGGACCAGCCCGAGTCCGATGAAGCGGGCCGAGATGTCCTGCCGTTCCTTGCGGTAGCCCACCGAGGTGCCGATGTCCTCGTAGACGGCGCGCAGCTCGGCGCTGGTGGACGCCTCGTGGAAGCCGCCCCCGGTCTCGTCGGCGACCGCCTTGAGGGTCTGCCCGTCGACCGGCACCTGGATCGCCCGCCCACCCCGGTCCACCGAGCCGGACGGCGTGCCGAACGAGATGGTGTGCACCGGCACCTTGGCCGCCACGGCCTGCCCGGCCGCCTCCATCGGATCCATCCCGGAGGTGTTCGCGCCGTCGGAGAGGACGATGATCCGCGCCGGCGGCGGGTCCTTGGCGGCCTTGGCGTCCAGGCTCTTCACCGCGCCCAGCGAGGTGCTGATCGCCTCCCCGATGGCGGTGCCCTGCACCCCGGTGATCCCCTCGGCGAGCCGCTCGACCCCCTCGTCCAGGGCCTCCCGGTCGGTGCTCGGCGGAACCAGCACCGCCGCGCTGCCGGCGAACGCGACGAGCCCCACGTTGAACTCGTCCGGCAGTCCGTCGACGAACCGGCGGGCGGCCTCCTTGGCGGCGGTCAGCCGGTCCGGGTCGACGTCGCCGGCCAGCATCGACGTGGAGACGTCCACCGCCACCATCACGGTGGCCCGTTCCCGGGGCACCTGCACCTCGGCGTTGGGCCGGGCGAAACCGACCACCAGCAGCGCGAGCATGGCGAGGAAGAGTCCCGCCGGTACGTGCCGGCGCCAGGCCGGCCGCTGCGGGGCGACCCGGTCCAGCAGCCGCAGGTTGGTGAAGCGGACCGCGTACCGGCTCTGCCGGCGCTGTATCACCAGGTAGCCGACGACCAGCGCGGCGACGCCGAGCAGGAGCCAGAGGCGGGCGGGCGACTGCCAGGTCACGCCGCACCTCCCCGGGCCACGGCGGGCGCGGCGGCCAGCCGGCGCTGGGCGTGCACGTGCCGGACGATGTCCGCGCTCCAGTCCCGGTCGGTGCGCAGCGGCAGGTGCGTCGCCCCGGACCGGCGCAGCGCGTGGCGGACCTGGTCGCGCTGGGCCGCGGCGGCCTGCGCGAACCGCTCACGCAGCGCCGCGTCACCGGTCCACACCTCGCGGTGCCGGCCGGTCTCCGGGTCGACCAGCGTGACCAGCCCGACGTCGGGCAGCTCCAGCTCGCGCGGGTCGGTCACCTCGACGGCCAGCACCTGGTGCCGGACCGCCAGCCGGCGCAGCACGGCCTCCCAGGCCGGGGCGGCGTCCGGATCGTCGGGCAGCCCGTCGAGGAAGTCGGAGACGACCACCACCAGCCCGCGCCGGGTGGCCACCCGCTGGAGCCCGTCCAGCCCGTCGGCCAGGGTCGGCGGGGGCGTCTCCCGGCACCCGTCGGTGCGGGGCGCGCCCAGCAGGGCGCGGAGCAGCCCGAGCAGGTGGGTACGCCCGCCCCGGGCCGGGAACCGGCGCACCCCGTCCGGGGCGAGCACCTGGCCGCCGAGGCGGTTGCCGACGCCGGCGGTGAGGAAGCCGACCGCCGCCACCGCGGCCACCGCCAGCTCCCGTTTGTCCAGGGTGGCCGTGCCGTACTCCATGCTGGGGCTGGCGTCGACCAGCAGCCAGGTGGTCAGCTCCCGGTCCGCGTCGACCTCGCGTACGTGCGGGACGGTGGTCCGGGCGGTCACCGCCCAGTCCATCCGGCGTACCTCGTCCTCGCCGGGGCGGTACTCCCGGCTGCCGGCCGCCTCGCTGCCGGGCCCGGGCAGCAGGCCGCGGTACTGGCCGTGCAGCAGCCCGTCGAGCCGCCGGGTGACGGTCAGTTCCAGGCGGCGCAGCCGCTGGTCGGGGGCGAGGTCGGCCAGCCCGGGCTCGGGCAGGGTGGGTGCCTCCCGGCGCCTCATGCCGCCGCCAGGTCGGGCGCCGCCTCCGGGTGCCCGGTGACCACCCGGGGTGGCGGCACCGCCTCGACCAGCCGGCGGACCAGCGCCTCGGCGGAAACCCCGTCGGCCACCGCGTCGAAGGAGAGCACCAGCCGGTGGGCGAGCACGTCCACCGCCAGGTCCCGGACGTCCTCCGGGAGCACGTAGTCCCGGCCGTGGATCATCGCCTGCGCCCGGGCCGCCGCCACCAGGCCGAGGGTGGCCCGGGGACTGGCCCCGTACGCCAGCAGCGGCGCGAGCTCGGACAGCCCGAACCGCCCCGGGTCCCGGGTGGCGAGGATGAGCCGGACCACGTACTCGGCGAGCGCGTGGTGGACGAAGACCGTGCCGGCACGGCGTTGGAGCTCGCGCAGCCGGGCCGGGTCGAGCACCGGGCGCGCGGTCGGCCGCTCGGTGCTCATCCGGTAGAGGATGGCCAGCTCGTCGGCGTCGCTCGGGTAGTCGACGACGACCTTCATGAGGAAGCGGTCGCGCTGCGCCTCGGGGAGCTGGTAGACCCCCTCCGACTCGATCGGGTTCTGGGTGGCCAGCACCAGGAACGGGTCGGGGACCGGCCAGCTCCGGCCGCCGATGGAGACCTGCCGCTCGGCCATCGCCTCGAGCAGCGCCGACTGCACCTTGGCCGGGGCCCGGTTGATCTCGTCGGCGAGCACCAGGTTCGCCATGATCGGGCCCAGCTCCACGTCGAACGCCTCCGTGGAGGCCCGGTAGATGCGGGTGCCGACGATGTCCGAGGGGACCAGGTCGGGGGTGAACTGGATGCGGGAAAAGGTGCCGCCGACCACGGTGGCGAGGGTCTGCGCCGCGAGGGTCTTGGCCACCCCCGGCACGCCCTCGAGCAGGCAGTGACCGTCGGCGATCAGGGCGGTGAGCAGGCGTTCGACGAGGCGATCCTGCCCGACGATCACGCGTTTGACCTCGAAGAGGGTCTGTTCCAGCTCGACGCCGCTCGCGTCGGCATCGACCGGGCTGGGCACGCTGGCCAGGGTGTCCGAGATGTCCGTCACGGTGCTTGCTTCCCGTGCCGGCGTACGGACAAACGTCGGATTATCGGCCCCTCGGCGGCCCATCCGGGCCCGGACCGGGACGACTCCCCCGGCCGGTCCGCAACGACGCGAGCCGGGGCGCGGCGGGGCGGACCGGGCCGGGCGACGGCAGCCGGCCCCCGCGCGGGGCGGGAACCGGCTGCCGCGCGGCGGGGATCAGTTGGCGATGAGCAGGTGGAACGGCCGATCCGCGTACCCGCCGCCGGAGTTGCGGGTCTGGACGAAGACCGCGTTCGGGATCAGGTAGCGGGGCGCCACCGAGACCTCGCCCGCGGGCGGGACGTTCGCCGCGTCGTTGGTGCCGATCGTGGCGTGCAGGCCCTTGAGGTTGACGGCGTAGTCGAGCGTCACCTGGTACTGGCCGGCGTACTGGCCCTGCCCCGGCGCGAACTTCTTGGCGCTCACGACGTTCGGGGAGTGCTGGAGCAGGGTCCCGTTGGCACTGATCACCGCCCAGGCGACCAGCCCGGGCGTCGGCGCGGCGAGGGTGGCCCGCAGCGCGGACTTCGCCGCCCGGCTCTCGGCGGCCGTCACCGGCGGCTGGTGGCCGGGCTGCCGGGCACCGGCCTGCCCGACCTCGGCCGGGGCCTTCGCCGCCGGGCGGGCGGCGGCCGCGATGCCCCCGCCGGCCAGGGTGAGGGACAGCGCGGCGAGGGCCACCACCGTCGCCTTGCGCTTGAGGAATGTGGCCATGGCAGATCTCCCTTTGTGTGACCGTGGTGATACGGCCGGCCCGCGTTGCGGAGCGGGACGGATGGATACGGCACGGGAGCCAGGCGCAGGGACAATTGCGGACCATCGGGGATCCACGTCGTCAGCGCACCGTGTATGTCGAGTTGCACCTGGCTCTGAGCTGCGGTTACTACGGAGAGTCGCGACGTCTCAACCAGGTGGAACCTAACATCGGAAAATGCGGACGGTCAATAGCTCACATTCCCTCGGCCGCATTCGAGAATTGCTTCCGAAAATTGTGAGAAGCGAAGGTGTGACCATTCACGAAATGGCTTCGCGGGTCATCGCCCGGCCCGGCCGGCAGGTAGCGTGACGGCCGTGATCACGATGATTCGGCCGGCGCGGGCCGGCACCCGGGCCGGCCGGTTCGCCACGGTCGCCTGCTGGCTGGCCGTCGCGCCGGTGGCCGCCTGGGCCGTGCTCCGGCTGGGCGGACTGGAACGGGGGCCGCTGGTGCAGGCGGTCGCCTTCACGCCGTACGTCGCCGCCGCCGCGCCGGCCACGGTGGCGCTGGCGCTCGCCCTGCGGCGCCGCGCGCCCGCGGTGGTCGCGACCCTCGCCGCCCTGGCGCTGCTCGGCGCCGTGGCGCCGCGCGCCGTCCCGGACGGCCGGCCCGCGGTGGACGGACCCGTGCTCCGGCTGCTCACCGCCAACCTGCTCAAGGGCGACGCCGACCCGGCGCGCCTGGTCGAGCTGGTCCGGGCGCACCGGGTGGACGTGCTGACCGTGCAGGAGTTCACCCCGCAGATCGCCGCCGAGCTGGACCGGCTCGGGCTGGCCACCCTGCTGCCCTACCGGTCGCTGCACCCCGAGGTCGGCACGACCGGCTCCGGGCTCTACGCGCGACACCCGCTCAGCGGAACTGGCCACCGGCGCAACCAGGGCTTCTTCTTCACCCAGGCCTACGGCACGGTGGCCGTGCCGGGTGCCCCACCGCTGCGGGTGGAGTCGGCGCACCCGGCCGCCCCGTACGCCGTCGAGGTGGTCCCGGACTGGTGGACCGACCTGCGGGCGCAACCGCCGGCCACCCCCGGCGGCGGGTTGAGCGTCCTGGCCGGCGACTTCAACGCCACCCTCGACCACGCGCCGCTGCGCGACCTCATCGACACCGGCTACGTCGACGCCGCCGACGCGGCCGGCGCCGGCCTGCCCGGCACGTGGGGTCCCTACGACGGCGATCCGATCCCGCCGGTCACCATCGACCACGTGCTGGTCGACCGGCGCATCGCGGTCCGCGCGGTCAGCGTGTACGCCGTGCCGGGCAGCGACCACCGCGCCGTGCTGGCCGAGCTGCGGCTGCCCACTGGGTGAACCGGCGTCAGACCCGGGCCCGGTCCAGGCCGTAGGTGAGGGCGTCGACCAGGGCGTGCCAGCTCGCCTCCACCACGTTGGGGTGGACGCCGACCGTGGTCCAGTCGCGGCCGGCCCCGGCGGTCTCCACCAGCACCCGGGTCACCGCGCCGGTGCCGTGGCTGCCCTCCAGGATCCGGACCTTGTAGTCGGCCAGCTCGAACTCGCGCAGCTCCGGGTAGTGCCGGGCGAGGGCCACCCGCAGCGCCTCGTCGAGCGCGTTGACCGGGCCGTTCCCCTCGGCGGTGGCGATGACGCGCTCGCCGCGTACCCGGATCTTGACGGTGGCCTCGGAGACCACGGCGCCGTCCTCGCGGTGCTCGACCAGCACCCGGTAGGACTCCAGCGCGAACGGCCGGGCCGGCGCGGCGTCCGGCAGCTCGGAGCGGACCAGCAGCTCGAAGGAGGCGTCGGCGGCCTCGAACGACCAGCCGCCGGCCTCCAGCTCCTTGACCCGGCTGGTCACCTTGGACAGCGCGTCCGGATGGCCGGCCAGGTCCAGGCCCAGCTCACGGCTCTTGAGCTCGACGCTGGCCCGGCCGGCCATCTCGGTCACCAGGATCCGCATGTCGTTGCCCACCACCGAGGGATCCACGTGGTTGTAGAGCAACGGGTCGACCTTGATCGCGCTCGCGTGCAGCCCCGCCTTGTGGGCGAAGGCGGCGGCCCCGACGTACGCCTGGTGGGTGTCGGGGGCGATGTTGGCGATCTCGGCGATGGCGTGCGAGACCCGCACCATCTGTTCCAGGCAGCCCTCCGGTAGGACGGGCATGCCGAGCTTGAGCTGGAGGTTGGCCACGATCGCGAAGAGGTCGGCGTTGCCGGGGCGCTCGCCGTAGCCGTTGGCGGTGCCCTGCACGTGCCGGACGCCGGCCTCGACGGCGGCGATCGTGTTGGCCACCGCGCAGGCGGTGTCGTTCTGGGCGTGCATGCCGAGCCGCTCCGGTGCGATCCCGGTGCGCGCCGTGAGGTCGGTGATCGCGGCGGTGACCTGGGAGGGCAGCATCCCGCCGTTGGTGTCGCAGAGGACGAACCGCTCGGCCCCGGCGGCGAGCGCGGTCTCCGCCACCGCGGCCGTGTACGCCGGGTCGTACCGGTAGCCGTCGTAGAAGTGCTCGCCGTCGACGAAGACGCGCCGCCCCTGCGCCACCAGGTAGGCGACCGTGTCGCGGATCATCGCCAGGTTCTCCTCGGCGGTGGTGCGCAGCGCCCGCTCGACGTGCCGCAGGTCCGCCTTGGCGACCAGCGCCACGGCCGGGGTCTGCGCGTCGAGCAGCCCGCGCACCTGCGGGTCGTCCTCGACGGCCACGCCGGCCTTGCGGGTCGCCCCGAACGCGACCAGGATCGCGTGCCGCAGCTCCAGCTCCGTGCGGGCCCGGCGGAAGAACTCGGTGTCCTTCGGCACCGCGCCCGGCCAGCCGCCCTCGATGAAGCCGACCCCGAGGTCGTCGAGCAGGCGGGCCACCGCCAGCTTGTCGACCACCGAGTAGCTGAGCCCCTCGCGCTGGGCGCCGTCGCGCAGCGTCGTGTCGTACACCTGGAAGGTCATGGGAGTCCTCTTCTCGAACCTGCGGGGAGCAACAAAAAGACCCCCCGCGGATGCGGGAGGTCTGCGCGCTCGGCGAGGGGGAAGGCCGGCGCGCTAGCTGCCAATAATCAGGACGGAGCTGGTCACGTTCCGTACTCTGCCACCCCGCTCCGGGTTTTGGGAGGAGAAACCCACATCGCGGGACGGCCCGGTGATCGACTTAACACGGCGCCCTGCCCGGCGTGGGACGGGAACCGGGCTGCGGAAGCATCTGGAACAGATCCAGTTACCGGCCTGGCGTCGTTGCCCGGCCGCCGTCAAGGAGGACCCGTGCTCACTGTCGGTGACCGCTTCCCCGAGTACGAACTCACCGCCTGCGTCTCGCTCGACGCCGACAAGGCGTTCGAGACGATCAACCACAAGACCTACGAGGGCAAGTGGCGCGTCGTCTTCTTCTGGCCGAAGGACTTCACCTTCATCTGCCCGACGGAGATCGCCGAGTTCGGCCGCCTCAACGGCGAGTTCGCCGACCGGGACGCCCAGGTGCTCGGCGTCTCCGTGGACAACGAGTTCGTCCACTACGCCTGGCGCAAGGACCACCCGGACCTGCGCGAGCTGCCCTTCCCGATGCTCAGCGACATCAAGCGTGAGCTGACCGCCGACTGCGGCGTGCTCGGCGAGGACGGCGTCGCCCAGCGGGCCACCTTCATCGTCGACCCGGACAACGAGATCCAGTTCGCCATGGTGACCGCCGGCTCGGTCGGCCGGAACGTCTCCGAGGTGCTGCGGGTGCTCGACGCCCTCCAGACCGACGAGCTCTGCCCGTGCAACTGGAACAAGGGCGGCGCCACCCTGGACGCCAGCGCGCTGCTCGCCGGGGCCGGGGCCTGACCATGGGACTGGACGCGGTCAAGGCGGCGCTGCCCGAGTACGCCAGGGACATCAAGCTCAACCTCGGCTCCACCATCGCCACCTCGACGCTGAAGCCGGAGCAGGCCTGGGGCACCGCCCTGGCCTGCGCGGTGGCGGCCCGCAACGCGACGGTGCTGCGGGAGATCGCCGCCGAGGCGGCCGGTCACCTCACGCCCGAGGCGGTCGAGGCGGCCAAGGGCGCGGCCACCATCATGGCGATGAACAACATCTACTACCGGGCCAAGCACCTGATCGGCGACGAGCAGTACCAGTCGATCCCGGCCCGACTGCGGATGCAGATCATCGCCCGGCCGGGCGTCGAGAAGGTCGACTTCGAGCTCTGGTGCCTCGCCGTCTCGGCGATCACCGGCTGCGGCGTCTGCCTGGAGTCGCACGAGAAGACCCTGCGCGCCGCCGGGTTCAGCCGCGACCAGGTGCACGAGGGGCTGCGGATCGCCGGGGTCGTGCACGCCGCCGCGGTGGCCCTGGACGCGGAGGCCGCGCTGGCCTGAGCCGGTCCGGTGTATCGATCTCCGTATCCGGGTAGGAAGGGATCCGACAGGCACATCCCCCAAAAGTCGAGAAAGGGAGTGTTGACGCCATGGAGCGGCTCGACCCTCGAACGACCCACGGGACGCCGGATCCGCTGACCCAGGGTGGTCAGGGCGCCTTCGCGGGCGGCGCGCCCGCCGGGCGTTTCGATCCGTGGAGCTACCGGGACGACGCCGGGGTGACCGGTGTCGACCTGGTCGGCTACAAGGTCGAGGCGAGTGACGGCGGTATCGGCAAGGTGGACCGGGCCAGCCACGAGGTGAACTCCAGTTTCCTCGTGGTGGACACCGGTCCGTGGATCTTCGGCAAGAAGGTCATGCTGCCGGCCGGCACCGTCAACCACGTCGACCACGACGAGCGGAAGGTCTACGTCGACCGGAGCAAGGACCAGATCAAGGCCGCGCCCGAGTACGACGAGGCCACCGACACGGACCCGGCGTACCGGGACAAGCTCGGCGGTTACTACGACGACACCTACTCGTCGATCCCGCCGGGCACGGCCCGGTAACGGAGAACCCTGTAACCAGCGGCCGGCGGGGCACATCGTGGCCCCGCCGGCCGTTACCGTGTCAGGGGTGGACGCCCCGGAGACCCCCTTCCCCGCGCTGTTCAACTTCCGCGACGTCGGCGGCTACCGCAACCGGGACGGGCGCACCGTCCGGCACCGCCGGCTCTACCGCTCCGACTCCCTGCACCGCATCGACCAGACCGACCGGGCCGCGTTCACCGCGCTCGGCATCCGCACCGTCATCGACCTGCGCCGCCCCACCGAGGTGGCGCGGGACGGTCGGGTGCCGGCCTACGACGGGCTCACCTACCGGCACATCCACCCCGAGCACCGGGACTGGGCCGAGCAGATGTTCACCCCCGGCACCGACCTGGCCCGCTACCTCGCCGACCGGTACGCCGACCTGGCCCGCACCGGCACCGCCGGGCTGGCCGAGGCGGTCGGCCTGATCGCCGACAGCGCCAACGCGCCGGTGGTGGTGCACTGCGTCGCCGGCAAGGACCGCACCGGCATCGTCTGCGGGCTCACCCTGGCCGTGCTCGGCGTGCCCGACGAGGACGTGGCCGCCGACTACGCGCTCAGCACCGCCGCGTCCGAGCGGTTCAGCGCCTGGGTCCGGGCCACCGTGCCGGACGCCGAGGAGCCCCCACCGCCGTTCCTCGCCTCCCCCGCCGAGGCGATGCTGCTCTTCCTCACCGAACTGCGCGAGGGCTACGGCTCCGTCGAGGGCTACCTTCAGCACGCCGGCGTGACCGAGGAACAACTCAAGGCCCTCCGCACCCACCTCCTGACCTGACCCGCGCGGGAAACGCGCACGGCCGGCGCCGTCGCGGGGGACGGGGCCGGCCGTGCGGGACGGGCGGAGGTCAGAGGACCCGGGAGACCCAGCCGTGCCGGTCCTCGGCGCGGCCGCGCTGGATGTCGACCAGCTTCTGCCGCAGCGCCATGGTGGAGCGGCCCGGCTCGCCGCCGCCGATCAGGAACTCCCCGTCCGGGAAGCGCACCCCGCCGATCGGGGTGATCACCGCGGCGGTGCCGCAGGCGAACACCTCACGCAGGCGCCCGCTGGCCGCGTCGGCCTGCCAGTCGGCGAAGCTGACCGGCCGCTCCTCGACCCGGTGCCCCGACTCGGCGGCCAGGGTGAGGATCGCGTCGCGGGTGATGCCCGGCAGGATGGTGCCGGTCAGCGGCGGGGTGACCAGGGTGTCGTCGTCGTAGACGAAGAACACGTTCATGCCGCCCAGCTCGTCGACGAAGCGCCGCTCCACCGCGTCCAGGAAGACCACCTGGTCGCAGCCGGCCTCGATGGCCTCGGCCTGGGCGGCCAGCGAGGCGGCGTAGTTGCCGCCGCACTTGGCCGCGCCGGTGCCGCCGGGCGCCGCCCGCGTGTAGTCCGGCGAGACCCAGACCGTCACGGGCTTGACCCCGCCGGCGAAGTACGCCCCGGCGGGCGAGGCGATCACGCAGTAGAGGTATTCGTTGGCCGGGCGGACGCCGAGGAAGACCTCGCTGGCGAACATGAACGGGCGCAGGTAGAGGCTGGCGTCCTCGTGCTCCGGGATCCAGTCCTGGTCGATCTCGACCAGCCGGCGCAGCGACTCGACGAACGTCTCCGCCGGCAGCTCCGGCATGGCCAGCCGGTGCGCGGAGGCGACGAAGCGGGCCGCGTTGGCCTCCGGCCGGAACATGGTCACCGACCCGTCCCCGGTCCGGTACGCCTTCAGCCCCTCGAAGATCTCCTGTGCGTAGTGCAGGACCGCGGCGGCCGGGTCCATCGGGATCGGCGCGCGCGCCTCCACCCGGGCGTCGTACCAGCCCTTGCCCTCGGCGTACCGGATGGTCACCATGTGGTCGGTGAACACCCGGCCGAAGCCCGGGTTCGCCAGCAGGGCGGCCCGGTCGGCGGCGGATACCGGCGCGGGATTCGGACGGATCTCGAAATCGAGCTTGTCACCACCGCTCATCGCGCTGACCTCCCTGCGGGTCCACGGCATGCGGGATCGCACGCCGGCGTCACTGGTGCCAGAAACTTACCCCGAACGGTCGTTCAGCGGATAGCTCCGCCCCGGCACTCGGCGCACGCCGGACGGACGGCCCGGCGACGACCGGAGCGGAGCGGGCCCGGGTACGGGTCTGGCGGCCCGGATCCGGGCCCACGTGACGGCCCGGTCAGGCTACGGCGTACCCGGCGAGCCGGTCGCCGACCTCCTCGGTGCGCAGCGGCGCGCCCGGCGTACGCCCGGCCAGCTCGGTGGCGACCGCGGCGGTGACCCGCGCGGCGGCGTCGGCGTGCCCGAGCTGGTCCAGCAGCAGCGCGGCGGAGAGCACCGCGGCGACCGGGTCGGCGACGCCCCGGCCGGCGATGTCCGGCGCGGAGCCGTGCACCGGCTCGAACATCGACGGGTAGCGCCCCTCCGGGTTGATGCAGCCGCTGGCCGCCAGCCCGATGCCACCGGTCACCGCGGCGGCGATGTCGGTGAGGATGTCGCCGAAGAGGTTGTCGGTGACCACCACGTCGTACCGCGACGGGTTGGTCACCAGGAACATCGCGGCGGCGTCGACGTGCTGGTACTCGGTGGTCACGTCGGGGTGCTCGGCGGCGACGGCCGCGAAGGCGCGGGCCCACAGCGAGCCGGCGTGCGTGAGCACGTTGGTCTTGTGCACCAGGGTGACCTTGCGCCGCTCCCGGCGGCGGGCCCGGGCGAACGCGTCGCGGATCACCCGCTCGACGCCGTGCCGGGTGTTCAGGCTCTCCTCGGTGGCCACCTCGGCCGGGGTGTCCCGGTGCAGCGAGCCGCCGGCGCCCGCGTAGAGGCCCTCGGTGCCCTCGCGGACCACCACCAGGTCCACCTCGCCGGGCTTGACGGCGGCCAGCGGGCCGGCGACACCGGGCCAGAGCCGGGAGGGGCGGAGGTTGACGTACTGGTCGAAGGCGAAGCGGAGCTTGAGCAGCAGGCCCCGCTCCAGCACGCCCGGCGGCACGGTGGGGTCGCCGACCGCGCCGAGCAGGATGGCGTCGTGTCCGGCCAGCTCGTCGAGGACCGAGTCGGGCAGCACCTCGCCGGTGCGGTGGTAGCGGGCCGCGCCGAGGTCGTACTCCGTGGCCTCGACCCCGGGGAGCACCGCGTCGATGACCTTGCGGGCCTGCTCGACCACCTCGGGTCCGATGCCGTCCCCGGCCACCACCGCGATGCGTGCCACCTGGCGCTCCTCACCTCGTCGTTCTGCGCAACCGTACGTCGCCGTCCCGGCTCCCGGTACGCGTCTTCCAGCATTCGGGAAACCCGGATGCACAGGAGTCTCCCAGGTGGCATTCATGGTGCGGTCATGTCCACTGCTTAGGGTCGGTGGCGACCGGGTCGACGGGGGCCCGCGACCGGCTTTCGCCGCGACGCTGCGGCGTGGCCAGCGAGGGAGCAGTGTGATGCGGATCGAGGATCAGCGGCGGGCCCGCTGGACGGACGAGCAGCCCCGCACCCGGTGGATCGACCAGTCCGCCTTCCGCCACCGCCGCCCCGACCTGCGGCTCGGCACCCGCAGCCACCGCCTGGAGCGGGCCGGCGCCGCCGGGGACCGGATCAGCGTCCGGCACACCGTCCGCACCTCCACCGCGGAATACTCGCTGCTGCTCAACGCGCCCGAGTGGCTCGGCCGCCGGGGCGTCGTGGACGCACTCCGGGACGCGGTCGCCGAGCTGCGGGCCATCGACCTCACCTACGGGCCGAACCAGCCGGACAGCCTGGTGTCGAAGCTGCGCCGGGGCGAGATCGGCCCCGAGTCGTACCCGCCGCTGGCCGACCTGGTGGACCGCTGCGCCGCGATGCGGGCGGCGACCGACGGGTGGTTCGACGCCTGGGCGGTGCCCGGCGGCTTCGACCCGGGCGGCCTGCTCGGCGGCTGGGCGGTGGAGCGGGCCGCGGCCCGGCTGCGCGCCGCGGGCGTGCACGACTACGCCGTGCTCGCCGGCGCCGACCTGACCGTCCGGGGCCACGCGGCGCACGGCGGCCCGTGGCGGGTCGCGGTGCACCACCCGACCGACGGGCACCGGGCGCCGCTGGTGCTGGAGATGACCGCCGGCGCGGTCGGCACCTCCGGGGTGACCGGGCGGCGCGGGCACGTGGTGGACCCGCACACCGGCGAGCCGGCCGACCAGCTGGTCGCCGCCACGGTGGTGGGCCCGGATCTCGCGGTGGCCGACGCCTACGCGACCGCCCTGTACGCCGCCGGTCCGGCCGGGCTGGCGTGGTTCCGCAACGGCTCGGACTACCGGGCGCTCTTCGCCGACCGTCAGCGCTGACCGGCAGGCACCGCCCCGCCTTCGCATCCGGGGCGTGAACCGCGATCGGCCCCCACAGTCTCGGCAACGACCGTGGGGGCCGGTCAGCGACGAGTGCGCGTGGCTCGCGCAATCGAGGGGTGCGGGCCGGTGAGGCGGACGGCCGACCGCGCCACCCGAAGACGGGCCGGAGTATCGACTCAGCCAGTGACCGCACGGGTACGCTAGCGAATCGACGCAACTCGACGCAAGAGTCTCCACAGCGGACCGTCGGGCGCCCTGTCGGTAATCAGCGAGTTAACCTGCGGCGGGGCAGGGGTGACGGCGCGCACCGGGGATGGCACGCTGTCCGCCGTGAGTTTCGATCTGAGCGTGTGGGCCCTGCCGGCCGGGGCCACGCCCGACGAGGTGCGGGCGGCGGTGCAGCGGTGCCGCGAGGGGTGGCACGGCGAGCAGTACCCCGACCCCCGTGTGGTCGCCTTCTACCGCGCCATCACGGCCAGCTATCCCGACCGCCCGGCGGGCCCGGGCACGCCCTGGGAGGTCACCCCGCTGCACGCGGCCGGTGACCACGTGGAGATGAACCTCTTCCCCACCTGCCCCGACCAGGTGCTGCTCGACATCGAGCGGCTGGCCGGCGAGCACGACCTGATGCTCTTCGACGCCCAGGACGGCTCGGTCTACCCGCCACCGGCGCGCGTCACGTCCTGAGCCGGACACGGCGAGGGGCCCGGCCGACCGGCCGGGCCCCCGATTCGTCGTGGCCGGACTACTCGTCCCGCAGGTCGGCCGCGCTGGCCGCCACCGCGCCGATCGAGTCGGCCGCCGAGGTGAGCAGGTCCGCGCCGAGCGCCTGGTCGACGGTGAGCGTCATCAGCGTCTCACCACCCGCCTCGCGGCGGGCCACCTGCATGGCGGCGATGTTCACGCCGGCCTCGCCGAGCAGCGTGCCGACGGTGCCGACCACGCCCGGCCGGTCGACGTAGCGCAGGAAGACCAGGATGCCCTCGGCGCCGATCTCGACGTCGAAACCGTCCACCTCGGTCAGCTTGAGCACGTCCCGGGTGCCGGTGTGGGTCACCGTGCCGGAGACGCTGACCGTCCGGCCGTCCGGCAGCGCGCCGCGGACGGTCACCAGGTTCGGGTGGTCGACGGTCTCGGCCTGGGTGGCGAGGGTGACCTCGACGCCGCGCTCGGCGGCCAGGTGCGGCGCGTTGACGTAGGTGACCTGCTCCTCCACCACCGAGCTGAACAGCCCCTTGGTGGCGGCGAGCTTGAGCACCGACACGTCGTTGGTGACGATCTCGCCGCGCACCTCGACGGTGACGCTGGCGGCCACCCCGCCGGCCACGGCCGTGAAGGCCCGGCCCAGCTTCTCGGCCAGCGGCAGCAGCGGCCGCACGTCCTCGGCGACCACGCCGCCGGCCTGCACGTTCACCGCGTCCGGCACGAACTCGCCCTGGAGCGCCAGCTTGACGCTCTTCGCCACGGCCAGGCCGGCCTTGTCCTGCGCCTCGGCGGTGGAGGCGCCCAGGTGCGGGGTGGCCACCACGTTGTCGAAGGCGAACAGCGGCGAGGAGGTGCACGGCTCCTTGGCGTAGACGTCGACGCCGGCGCCGGCGACCCGGCCCTCGGCGATCGCGTTCGCGAGCGCCTGCTCGTCGACCAGGCCACCCCGGGCGGCGTTGACGATCCGGACGCCCGGCTTGACGATCGCCAGCTCCTTCTCGCCGATCAGGCCGACCGTCTCCGGGGTCTTGGGCAGGTGGATCGAGATGAAGTCGCTCTCCCGGAGCAGCTCGTCCAGGCCGACCAGCCGGACGCCGAGCTGCGCGGCGCGGGCCGGCTGGATGTACGGGTCGTACGCGATCAGGCGGGTGCCGAAGGCGGCGATGCGCTGCGCGAAGAGCACACCGATGCGGCCGAGGCCGACCACGCCGACGGTCTTGCCCTGGAGCTCCACGCCGGTGTACTTCGACCGCTTCCACTCCCCGGCCTTCAGCGCGGCACTGGCGCTGGCGGTGTTGCGGGCCACGGCGAGCAGCAGCGCGACGGCCTGCTCGGCGGCGGAGACGATGTTGGAGGTCGGAGCGTTGACGACCATGACACCCCGCGCGGTGGCGGCGGGCACCTCGACGTTGTCCAGCCCGACGCCGGCCCGGGCGACCACCTTCAGCCGCGGGGCCGCCGCGATCGCCTCGGCGTCGATCTGGGTGGCGCTGCGTACGATCACCGCGTCGGCCTCGGAGAGCGCGGAGAGCAGGGCCGGGCGGTCGGTGCCGTCCACGTGACGCACGTCGAAGTCGTGCGCGAGCACCTCGATGGCGGCGGGAGCGAGTTCTTCGGCGATCAGTACGACAGGATTCATCGGTCCTCGTAGACGCTCGGTTTTGTGGTCGGCCTGGGGCGTCGGGACGCCTCGCTGCGCCCTGCGCCGATCCGTGCCATGGCCGTCGGGTGCCGGCTGGAGCACCACACCAAGGATGGTAGGGGGCCGTCCCCCCTCCGGGTCGCGGACCGCGGGGTGAGCGCCCTCACACAGGCTGGTCGCGCGCCCGTCATCCCCCGTTCACCCGGGGCCGGCTGGCGTGACCCCGGTACAACGGGAGCCAGCAGCCGCACGGGAGGGAGCGTCGATGTCGCTCGTGGTCCGGATCGCGCTGCTCCGCCCGCTGGCCCGGCGCCGGCCGCTGCGGTGGGGCCCGCGGCTGGCCGAGGCGTTGGTCACCCGGTCCCAACTGGTGAGCGGCCTGCCCGGCGGGACGGCCCGCCGCGCGGCCGCCGCCGAGGAGGCCGTGGCGCTGTGCCGCCGGCTGGTGGCGGACCGCCCGGACCGGCACCGGGTGGACCTGGCCCGCGCGCTGGTGGCCCGGGTCGGTGTCCCCGACGCGCAGCCCATGGCCGAGGCGGTCGACCAGCTCCGGGAGGCGATCGGGTACGTCGAGGACCCGCCCGACCGGGCGGCCCTGGTGGTGCTCGCCGCCGCCCGAGGACTGCTGGCCAGCAACCGGTACGTGCTCGGGGAGGTGCGGGCCGCGCTCATCCTGGCGCTGCGCGCCCGGGCCACCTGGGACGCCGCCACCCCGCTGAGTGCCGACGAACGGATGCGGCGGGCCGGAACCCTGCTGGTCATCGGCGACTGCCAGGCAACGCTGGGCCGGCCGGAGGAGGCGCTCGCCGTCCGGCGGGAGGTGTGGGACGCGTACCGTGCCCAGTCCTCCTACCGGCGGCTGCGGTGGGCCGCTGTCGGGGTGAGCGCGGCGAACGACGTCGCGCGCAGCCTGTCGGCGACCGGCCGCGCCCAGGAAGCCCTGACCCGGCTCGACGGCTCCCGCGAGGACCGGGAGTTCCTGCGCCTCGCGCAGCCGCCCCGTGGACGAGGGCTCACGGTCGAGGCGCTGCTGGTCGAGGCGGAGTGCCGGGCCGAGTTGGGCGAGCCGGAAGCAGCGTTGCGGGCCGCCGCGGCGGCGGTCGACCAGTTGCGCCCACTGGTCGACGCCGTCCCCCACGCGCGGCGCGGGCACCTGGCCGGTGCGCTGCGCGTGCACGGACAGTTGCTGCTCCGGTACGACCGGCGGGCCGAGGGCGTCGACCGGCTCGCCGAGGCGGTCGAGCTGGCCCGGGACGCCGACGACGGCGAGCTGGCCCGTTCCCTGACCCGGCTCGCCGCCGCCCGGGTCGTGGACCGGCGGTGGGACGCCGTCGAGTCACCGTTGGACGAGCTGCTGACCGTCTGCCGCCGCCGGGCCGACGACCTGCCGGAGGTGTTCCAACCACTGCTGGTCCAGGCGCTGCTCCTGGTCCTGGCAATGACCGCGGTCGACGCGCCGCCAGGGGACCGGGAGTCCGGCGCGCCGCCGCGCGAGCGTGTCGCCGGGCTGGACGGGGTGACCGCCGGGCGGGAGGCGGTGGAGCTGGCCCGCGCGCTGGCCACGGCCGACCCGCGACACCGCGCACTGCTGGAGCGGTCCCTGCGCGACCTGGCCCGCACCCTCGCGGCGCGGGGCCGTACCGACGAGGCGGGCACCCTCGCCGCCGAGGCGGAGACCCTGGCCTCGGAATGACGGCGGCCCGCCGCCCGACGCCGGGGAGAGCGTCGGGCCGCGGGCCGCGTCGGAGCTGCCCGACCCGGGGTCAGGCGGTCTCGGTGATGGGCCGGTCGACCCAGCTCATCATGGCGCGCAGCTTCTGCCCGGTCTCCTCGATCGGGTGCGCCGCGCCCTCGGCCCGCCACTTGGCGAAGTTCGGCCGGCCGGCCTCGTCCTCGGCCACCCACTCGCGGGCGAACTCACCCGACTGGATCTCGCCGAGGATCTTGCGCATCTCCTCCTTGACCCGGGAGTCGATGACCCGGGGGCCGCGGGAGAGGTCGCCGTACTCGGCGGTGTCCGAGATGCTGTAGCGCATCCGGGCGATGCCGCCCTCGTACATGAGGTCGACGATGAGCTTCAGCTCGTGCAGGCACTCGAAGTAGGCCACCTCGGGGGCGTAGCCGGCCTCGGTGAGCACCTCGAAGCCGGTCTGCACCAGCGCCGCGGCGCCGCCGCAGAGCACCGCCTGCTCGCCGAAGAGGTCGGTCTCGGTCTCCTCGGTGAAGGTGGTCCGGATGGCGCCGGCCCGGGTGCCGCCGATCGCCTTGGCGTACGCCAGGGCCAGGCCGAAGGCGTTGCCGCTGGCGTCCTGCTCGACCGCGACCAGGCAGGGCACGCCCTTGCCGTCGACGTACTGGCGGCGGACCAGGTGGCCGGGGCCCTTCGGGGCGACCATCGCCACGTCCACGTCGGCCGGGGGCTTGATGAGGCCGTACCGGATGTTGAAGCCGTGGCCGAAGAAGATGGCCTTGCCGGCGGCGAGATTGGGGGCGATCGCGTCGGCGTAGAGGCCGCGCTGGGCGGTGTCCGGCGCCAGGATCATGATCACGTCGGCCTCGGCCGCCGCCTCGGCCGGCGTGAGCACCCGCAGGCCCTGCTCCTCGGCCTTCGGCCGGCTCTTCGAGCCGGCGGGCAGGCCGATCACCACGTCGACGCCGGAGTCGCGCAGCGACAGCGCGTGGGCGTGGCCCTGGCTGCCGTACCCGATCACGGCGACCTTGCGGCCCTGGATCAGGCCCAGGTCGGCGTCGTCGTCGTAGTACACCTCAACGCTCATTGACTTCCCTTTCGTACGGCGGTGCCCGTCGGCCCGTCGAAAATCTGGTGGGTGCGAATCAGGCGGCGCGCAGCGCCGGGCCGGCGGTGATGGAGCGGGAGCCACGCCCGATGGCCACCGTGCCGGACTGGACCATCTCCTTGATGCCGAACGGCTCCAGGTCACGCAGCAGCGCGTCGAGCTTGTCCGGGGTGCCGGTGGCCTCGATTGTCAGCGTGTCCGGCGCGACGTCGACCACCCGGGCGCGGAACAGGGCGACGGTCTCCAGCACCTGGCCCCGGGCGTTGCGGTCCGCGCGGACCTTGACCAGCAGCAGCTCCCGGGCCACCGAGACCTGCGGGTCCAGCTCGACGATCTTGAGCACGTTGACCAGCTTGTTGAGCTGCTTGGTCACCTGCTCCAGGGGCGACGACTCGGCGTTGACCACGATGGTGATGCGGGAGACGTCGGGGTTCTCGGTCTCCCCCACGGCGAGGCTGTCGATGTTGAACCCGCGCCGGGAGAACAGCCCGGACACCCGGGCCAGGACACCCGGCTTGTTCTCCACCAGCACGGACAGGGTGTGCATGGTCATGGCTGCGCCTTCCTCGTCATGCCCTCATGGCCCTCGCTGCGCTCGGTGCACTCCGTCATGACTACAGCTCGTCCTCGTCGAAGGCGGGGCGGACGCCCCGGGCGAACATGATCTCGTCGTTGCTGGTGCCGGCGGCGACCATCGGCCACACCATGGCGTCCTTGCCGACCACGAAGTCGATGACCACCGGGGCGTCGGTGATCGCCATGGCCGCCTCGATGGTCTTGTCCACGTCGGCGGCGTTCTCGCAGCGGAGGCCGACGCAGCCGAGCGCCTCAGCGAGCTTCACGAAATCCGGGATGCGGTGCTTGTGGGTGCCCAGCTCGGTGTTGGAGTAGCGCTCCCCGTAGAACAGGGTCTGCCACTGCCGGACCATGCCCAGGTTGCCGTTGTTGATCACAGCGACCTTGATCGGGATGCCCTCCAGGGCGCAGGTGGCCAGCTCCTGGTTGGTCATCTGGAAGCAGCCGTCGCCGTCCACCGCCCAGACCGTGGTGTCCGGCTTGCCGACCTTGGCGCCCATGGCCGCCGGGACGGCGTAGCCCATGGTGCCGAGGCCGCCGGAGTTGAGCCAGGTGTACGGCTTCTCGTACGAGATGAACTGGCTGGCCCACATCTGGTGCTGGCCGACGCCCGCCACGTAGACGGTGTCCGGGCCGGCGATCTCGCCCAGCCGCTTGATCACGTACTGCGGGGAGAGCGTCCCGTCGGCCGGCTCCTCGTAGCCCAGCGGGTAGCGCCCGCGCAGGTCGTCGAGCTGGTTCCACCAGTCCGCGAGGTCGGCGGCCGGCCGGGCCGCCTGCTCGGCGGTGACGGCCGCGATCAGCTCGTCGATGACGTGCCGGGCGTCGCCCACGATCGGGACGTCGGCGTGCCGGTTCTTCCCGATCTCGGCCGGGTCGATGTCGGCGTGCACCACGGTGGCGTCCGGCGCGAACGAGTCCAGCTTGCCGGTGACCCGGTCGTCGAAGCGGGCGCCCAGCGCCACGATCAGGTCGGACTTCTGCAGGCCGTAGACCGCGGCGACGGTGCCGTGCATGCCGGGCATGCCCAGGTGCTGCCGGTGCGAGTCGGGGAACGCGCCGAGCGCCATCAGCGTGGTGACCACCGGGATGCCGGTCAGCTCGGCCAGCCGGCGCAGCCCTTCGGTGGCGCCGGCCTTGAGCACGCCGCCGCCGACGTAGAGCACCGGGCGGCGGGCGCTGGTCATCAGCCGGGCCGCCTCGCGGATCTGCTTGCCGTGCGGGTGCAGGGTGGGCCGGTAGCCGGGCAGGTCCAGGGTGGGCGGCCAGGTGAAGGTGGTCTGCGCCTGGAGGACGTCCTTGGGGATGTCGACCAGGACCGGGCCGGGCCGGCCGGTCGAGGCCAGGTGGAACGCCTCGGCGAGCACCTGCGGGATCTCCTCGGCCGTCTGCACCAGGAAGTTGTGCTTGGTGATCGGCAGGGTGATGCCCTGGATGTCCGCCTCCTGGAAGGCGTCCGTGCCGATCGACGGGCGGGCGACCTGGCCGGTGATCGCCACCATCGGCACCGAGTCCATGTACGCGTCGGCGATCGGCGTGACCAGGTTGGTCGCCCCGGGGCCGGAGGTGGCCATGCAGACGCCGACCTTGCCGGTGGCCTGGGCGTAGCCGGTGGCGGCGTGCCCGGCGCCCTGCTCGTGCCGGACCAGGATGTGCCGGACGGTCGAGTCGTAGAGCGGGTCGTACGCCGGCAGGATCGCCCCGCCCGGGATGCCGAAGACGACGTCGACGCCGAGCGCCTCGAGCGACCGCACCAGCGAGCCGGCGCCGGAGACCTGAGCGGGCTGCCGTACCGCCGGGGCGGCCTGGGAAGCACCGGTGCGGGGAGCGGGGGCGTTGTCGGCGTCGGCGGCCGGCTCGGTGGCCGGGCGGGCTCGCCGGACGGAGTGGGCGAGAGTCTCTGGCGTGGGTCTCGTCATGGCGGTTCAGGCCTTCGGCTGGAGTGGGTGATGCGCTTCTCAGGATGGAACGCGGGCGTCCCGGCAATGGTCCGACGGCAACAAAAACGGCCCACGTGCAGATGCACGGGGCCAGCGCACTCTCGTTCGGGAGAGTGCGCTCAGGTAAGTACTCGCAGCGACCGGTTCGACGACATGCGGTCAAGCCTGACGCATCTCACGCGATGAGTCAACTGATCCCACATTTTGGTTCACGGACGTGGGCGTGTCGCCTCCCGGACCGCCCTCCACGGCCGGCGCGACCTGCGAAGATCCCTCGTTCGAGGTGCGCGGCGCGGGTATCTGCGCGGGCGGATTCGACCGCAGCCGGGGCAGCAGCGGCGACGGCCCGGTCCGCACCTGGGCGGCCGGCGGCGCGGGCGGGACCGAGGTGGGGCGGTTGCCGGGCGAGGTGGCCGCCTCCAGCATCGCCTCCAGGTGCTCGGCGGGCACGCCCCAGCCGAAGGCCGCGCCCTGCCCGAACCGGCAGCCGGCGGCCACCACGGCGGCCAGCTCGGCGGGGGTGGTGACGCCCTCGGCGATCACCTCCAGGCCGAGCTGGTGCCCGAGGCGCATGACGATGTCGACCATCGGGGCGAACGCCGGGCCGTCCCGGCCGACCGGCCGGACCGGCTCGTGCTCGGCGACCAGGCTGTGGTCGATCTTGAGGATGTCGATCGGGAGCCGGCGGAGCTGCCCCAGCGAGGAGTAGCCGGCGCCGAAGTCGTCCAGCGCGATCCGCACCCCGGTGAGGCGCAGCGCGGTGAGCCGCCGGATCAGCTCGTCCAGGTCGGTGGCGACGGCGTGCTCGGTGACCTCCAGCACCAGCCGCTGCGGCGGCACGTGGTGGGCGCGCAGCGCGTCGGCGACCTGGACCACGTACTCCGGGGCGTGCAGCTCGCGGGGCGAGACGTTCACCGACACCCAGACGTCGTGCCCGTCGGCCAGCCAGCGGGAGAGCTGGTAGCAGGCCTGGTGCAGCACCCAGGCGCCGAGCTTGGAGATCATCCCGCACTCCTCGGCGAGCGGGATGAACTCGTCCGGCCGGACGTTGCCCAGCTCCGGGTGGTGCCAGCGGAGCAGCGCCTCGGCACCGACCGGGCGGACCGAGGGCAGCGAGGCCACCGGCTGGAAGGCCAGCCGCAGCTCGTCGCGCTCGATCGCGCCGCGCAGCTCGTGCTCCAGCATGGTGCGCCGGCGCAGCAGCTGGTCGTAGCTGGCGTCGTAGCGCTCGATCCGGTTCTTGCCCCGCTGCTTGGCGTAGCGCAGCGCCAGGTCGGCGTTGCGCAGCAGCAGCTCGACGTCGGTCTCCCCGCAGCCGCCGGCCACCCCGATGCTGACCGAGAGGAAGACCGGCCCGTCGGCCTCCTCGTAGGGGCGGCCGAGCACCCCGAGCAGCCGCTCGGCGACCGGCCCCGGATCGGTCGTGCCGTGCATGAGCACCGCGAACTCGTCGCCGCCGAGCCGGGCGGCCAGGTCGCCCGGGCGCAGGTTGCCGCGCAGCCGCCGGCCCACCTCGGCCAGCACCGCGTCGCCGACGTCGTGCCCGCGCATGTCGTTGACGTTCTTGAAGCCGTCCAGGTCCAGCCCGAGCAGCACGCAGGGGACGCCGGCCTCGGCGCAGCGGTGCAGCGCCCGCAGCAGGCCCCGCCGGTTGGCCAGGCCGGTGAGCGGGTCGGTGTGCGCCAGCTCGCGGAAGTGCGCCTCGCGCTCGGCCAGCCGGCCGGCGTAGCCGCGGACGTCGTTGAGGGCCAGGTACTGCCGGGCCACCAGGGCGAAGCCCTCGACGCTCCCCGCCGCGATGCCGAACACGTCGAACCGGCCGCCCTGCAGCAGGTGGTACATGGCGGAGGCGGCCATCGCGAACATCGGCACGAAGGCGTACTCGCCGTCGCGGCGGATCAGGTCGACGTCGACCTGCGGCAGGTCGACCCGGTGCGCGGCCAGGGCGGTGGCCAGCAGGCCGGCGGCGATCACCGCGGCGCCGGCGAACGCCAGGCCCGCGCCGGCCTGGCAGAGCCCGGCCGCCAGGCCCAGGCCACCGCAGGTCACCCCGGTCGCGCCCGCGCCGAGCAGGACCAGCCGGCCGCGCGGCGGGGCCGCCCGCAACACCATGATCAGGGTCAGCCCGGCGGTGAGCGCCGCGCTGACCGTGGCCAGCAGGATCGGTGCGCAGAGGGCCGGGGTGGCGTCGCCCAGCAGCCGGGTCGGCGGGCTGAACACCGCCCAGCCGACGAACCAGAGCGCGCCCGCCATGATCAGGCCGTCCAGCAGCAGCCGCGCGGTGGCCGCCCGGGCCGCGGCGGTGCCGGGCAGCCGGAGCAGCACGACGCCGAGGCCGAGGCCGGCGAGCGTGGTGCCGACCGAGACGAGGGTGGCCCAGCCGGTCCGCTGCCCCTGCCGGTGCGCCCAGTGGTCGCCCGCGGCCAGCGTGCCGGCCAGCCCGAGGAGCAGGCTGAGCAGGGCGACCCCGGCGGCGGCTGCGAGCAGCACGTGGGCCCGCCGGTGCGGCCCGCCCCGGCGGCGCGCCGACGCGGCGAGCAGGGCGGCGGCGCCGGCCGCGGCGAGCCCGCTCAGCACCGCGACGGTGACCATGCCCGGGGACGACTGCACGACCTCAACTGTGCCGGATCGGCGCCCCCCGTGGGGCACCGGGTGTGCAACTGTTGGGACACGGCGCGCGCGGCCGGGGGCCGCCGGGTCGACGGTGTCAGACTGGTAGGCATGCCTGAGCTGCGGTCGAGGACCTCCACCCACGGTCGGACGATGGCCGGCGCCCGGGCCCTGTGGCGGGCCACCGGGATGACCGACGACGACTTCGGCAAGCCGATCGTCGCCATCGCCAACAGTTTCACCCAGTTCGTCCCCGGCCACGTACACCTCAAGGACCTCGGCGGCCTTGTCGCCGACGCGGTGGCCGAGGCCGGCGGTGTGGGCCGGGAGTTCAACACCATCGCGGTGGACGACGGCATCGCCATGGGTCACGGCGGCATGCTCTACTCGCTGCCCAGCCGGGAGCTGATCGCCGACGCGGTGGAATACATGGTCAACGCGCACTGCGCGGACGCCCTGGTCTGCATCTCCAACTGCGACAAGATCACCCCGGGCATGCTGCTCGCCGCGCTGCGGCTCAACATCCCGACCGTCTTCGTCTCCGGCGGCCCGATGGAGGCCGGTAAGACGGTGGCGATCGAGGGCGTGGTCCACTCCAAGATCGACCTGATCGACGCCATGATCGCCTCGTCGAACGAGGCGGTCACCGAGGAGCAGCTCGGCGAGATCGAGCGCTCCGCCTGCCCGACCTGCGGCTCCTGCTCCGGCATGTTCACGGCCAACTCGATGAACTGCCTCACCGAGGCCATCGGCCTGGCGCTGCCCGGCAACGGCTCGACGCTGGCCACCCACGCCGCCCGCCGGTCGCTCTTCGTCGAGGCCGGCCGCACCGCCGTGGAGATCGCCAAGCGCTGGTACGACGCCGACGACGCCTCGGTGCTGCCCCGCGCCATCGCCAACCGCAGCGCCTTCGAGAACGCGGTCGCCCTGGACGTGGCGATGGGCGGCTCGACCAACACGATCCTGCACCTGCTCGCCGCCGCCCGGGAGGCGGAGCTGGACTTCTCCGTCGCCGACATCGACGCCATCTCGCGCCGGGTGCCCTGCCTGGCCAAGGTCGCGCCGAACTCGCCGCAGTACCACATGGAGGACGTGCACCGGGCCGGCGGCATCCCGGCCATCCTCGGCGAGCTGGACCGGGCGGGGCTGCTGCACCGGGACGTGCACGCGGTCCATTCCCCCTCGCTCGCCCAGTGGCTGACCGACTGGGACGTTCGGGGCGGGTCGCCGAGGCCGGAGGCGGTCGAGCTGTTCCACGCCGCCCCGGGCGGGGTGCGCACCACCGAGCCGTTCTCCACCACCAACCGCTGGTCGTCCCTGGACACCGACGCGGCCGGCGGCTGCGTCCGCGACCGGGAGCACGCGTACAGCGCGGACGGCGGGCTGGCCATCCTGCACGGCAACCTGGCGCCGGACGGCTGCGTCGTGAAGACCGCCGGGGTGCCCGAGGAGTGCCTGACCTTCCGCGGGCCGGCCAAGGTCTACGAGTCGCAGGACGACGCGGTCACGGCGATCCTCGCCAAGGAGGTCGTCGCCGGGGACGTGGTGGTGATCCGGTACGAGGGCCCGAAGGGCGGCCCCGGTATGCAGGAGATGCTCTACCCCACCTCGTTCCTCAAGGGCCGCGGGCTGGGCCGCTCCTGCGCGCTGCTCACCGACGGCCGGTTCTCCGGCGGCACCTCCGGCCTGTCCATCGGGCACGTCTCCCCGGAGGCGGCCTCGGGCGGGCTCATCGCGCTGGTGCGGGAGGGCGACGAGATCGTCATCGACATCCCGGCCCGCTCGATCCGCCTCGACGTGCCCGACGACGTGCTCCAGGCGCGCCGGGTGGCGGAGGAGAAGCGGGACCGCCCGTACACCCCGGCCGACCGGGTCCGACCGGTGTCCGCGGCGCTGCGCGCGTACGCCTCGATGGCCACCTCGGCCAGCGACGGCGCGTACCGGCGGGTGCCGGAGTAGCCGCCCCCACGGCGCGGCCCGGCACCGGTAGGGTCCGCCGTCGTGGATGCGACCGTGAGCTACGCGCGACTGATCCGACCGGCCGTCGACCGGGTGTACGTGGGCGCCCGCTGGGCCGCCCGGGCCCGGATGGAGAAGTTCTACGCCGAGCGCGGCGTGGACCTCGGCTACGAGAACAGCTTCTTCTCCGGGGTGCTGGCCCGGCCCATGTCCGCCGAGGCGCTCGCCGACGGCCTGGCCTACACCGACGGCGACATGAGCCGGGAGCTGGCCCAGGGCGTGACCACGGTGGACGCCGAGGGCACCTGGCACCTCACCGAGCTGGGCCGGGAGCTGGCCCGCTACGCGCAGCGGGCCACCGCCGAGGCCGCCGAGGAGCTGTGGTCGGCCATGCCGGGAATGCTGCCCGGCCTGAGCATCGTGCCCCGGCTGGCCGACCTGGTGGGCCGGGTGTTGGCGCACGGGCAGGCCACCGGCGGCCCGGCGTTCCACGCCATGTCCCCGCCGTACGAGCCGGAGGACGCCTCGCCGGCGCTGCTGCTGGTCACCCGGCTCGGCTCGCTGCGCCACCACCGCGCCGACGCGCACCGGGCGGCGTGGCGGGCGGCCGGGCTGACCGCCGACGGGATCCGGGCGCTGCCGGACGGGCCGGAACGCGCGGCCATCGAGGCGGAGACCGACCGGCGCGACGAGCCCGCGTACGCGGTCCTCAGCGACGCCGAGAAGTGGGAGCTGCTGGCCGGCCTCGCCGCCCTGCCGGGCTAGTCGCCCAGCGCGATGGTGCGGGCGTGGCGGATGGCGGTCGGGGTGTCCGGGAAGATCAGTCCCTCCCGGCGCAGCTCCGCCGCCACGCCCAACGTGCTGAGCACCTGGTCGTGGCCCGGCGTGATGCCGGAGAGCAGCACGGCGATCCCCCGCCCGCGCAGCCGGTCGACGGCGTCGCCGAGCACCTGCGCGCCGGTGGCGTCGACGGTGGACACCCGGGACATCCGCAGGATGACCACCCGGACGTCGGCCACCTCGGCCAGCTCCAGCAGGAAGGTGTGCGCGGCGGCGAAGAAGAGCGGCCCGTCCAACCGGTAGGCGACGATGTGCTCGCCCAGCAGCGCGTGCTCCTCGGCGCTGTGCTCGCCGGGGTCGAGGGGCACCTGTTCCAGCCGGGCGCTGCGGGCCACCGCGCGCAGCGCGAGCACGACGGCCACGGCCAGCCCGACCGCCACCGCGGTGACCAGGTCCCAGATCACCGTGACCGCGAAGGTGAGCACCAGCACCACGGCGTCGGCCCGGGTGGCCCGGAGCAGCGCCCGCAGCGACCCGGCCTCCACCATCCGTACGGTGGTGGCGAGCAGCACCCCGGCCAGCGCGGCGAGCGGAATGCGGCCGACGAGCGGGGCGGCGGCCAGCACGATGGCGGCGAGGGCGACGGCGTGGGTGAGCGCGGCGAGCTTCGACGAGGCGCCGGCGCGCACGTTGACCGCGGTGCGGGCGATGGCGGCGGTGGCCGGGATGCCGCCGAAGACCGGGGCGGCCAGGTTGGCCAGGCCCTGGCCGAACAGTTCCCGGTCCGGGTCGTGCCGTTCGCCGACGGTCATCCCGTCCGCCACGGTCGCCGAGAGCAGGCTCTCCAGGGCGGCGAGCGCGGCCACCGCGAGCGCGCTGGGCAGCAGCACGCCGAGCGCTCCGGGGTCGAGGAAGTCCAGCGAGGGGGCGGGCAGCTCCTGCGGCAGGGCGCCGATGCGGACCAGGTCGATCGGGGCCAGTTCGGCGAGGAGCGTGGCGGCGGCCACCCCGAGCAGCGAGAACGGCAGGCCGGGCCGCAATCGGGCACCGAGCAGCATCAGCGCGGCCACCCCGAGTGCCACGGCGACGGCCACCGGCCGCGGGTGGGCGGCGAACCGGGCGACCGCGTCGGCGGCCACCGCCCAGACCTTCTCGCCGTGCGCGTCGGTGACGCCGAGCGCCGCCGGCACCTGTTGCAGGGCGATGACCACGGCGATGCCGGCGGTGAAGCCCTCGATCACCGGGGTCGGCAGGTAGCGGACGTAGCGGCCGAGGCGGGCCAGGGCGAGGGCGAGGAGGATCAGGCCGGCCAGCGCGCCGACCATCAGCACGCCCTGGGCGCCGAAGCGCTGCACCACCGGCACGAGCACCACGGTCATCGCGCCGGTGGGGCCGGATACCTGCAGGTTGGAGCCGCCGAAGATCGCGGCGACGGCCCCGGCGACCACGGCGGTGACCAGCCCGGCCTGCGCGCCGAGCCCGGAGGTGACGCCGAAGGCGAGCGCGAGGGGCAGTGCCACCACGGCCACGGTGAGCCCGGCGAGCAGGTCGCGGCGGGGCGAGCGGCGTACCGCCGCCCAGTCGGACCGGGCCGGCAGCAGCCCGGACAGCCGGGTCCGGAGCAGGCGGCCGGCCCGCCGCGGGCCGCCGCCGGGGATGCCGCGCCGGGACGGGCCGTCGATTGCGGAGGGGGCCGGGGCCGCCGCGTTCACCGCTCCCCTTCCCCGGCGCGCAGCTCGTCGAGGAGGGCGTCCCGGTCGGTGAGGACCGCGCCGAGGATCCGCCGGCCGGCGGCGAGCAGGTCGGCCACGTCGGGTGTGCTGAGCGAGTACACGACCAGCGGGCCGTCCCGGTGCGAGGTGACCATGCCGGCCCGCCGCAGGACGGCGAGCTGCTGGGAGAGGTTGGACGGCTCGACGTCGATGGCGGCGAGCAGGTCGCGGACCGGCTTCGGCCCGTCCTGGAGCAGTTCGAGCACCCGGATCCGGACCGGATGCCCGAGGGTGCGGAACAGCTCCGCCTTGGCCTGGTACAGCGGCACCGACATGGCGACTCCTCCCCGAGAACCCTGAAGACTTTAGCACTTGCGAAAATCTTCAACTCGATGCCGAGATCCTGGAGAGTTGCCGTCCGCCCCGAACGGCAACTCTCCAGGATCCAGGAACGGTTACCGGGTGAGGTCGTTGACGCAGCGCAGCACCGGACGGCGGGTGAGGGCCGCCGGGTCGAGCGCGGCGTCGGCGTGCACCGTGAAGGTGGCCGACTCCCCCGGCAGCAGGGTGACGAGCGCCTGGTCGACCTCCGCCGACGGGTGCAGCCGATCCGGGAAGAGCGTCAGGTCGCGCAGCACCGTCCGCGCGGTCACCCGGACCCGCTGGGCGTCGCCCGCCGGCTCGACCGTCGCGTCCAGCTCCGCCGCCGGCCACTCGACCTCCCGGTCGGTGGCGAAGAACCACAGAGCCCGCTCCGCGGTCTCCCCGGCCTCCGCGACGAGCAGCTCCCGCCGGACCTCGTCCGGCCGCGCCAGCTCCGCCGGCAGCGCCAGCACCACCGAGGAGTACGCGGGGACGTCGAGGTCCACCGAGGTCTTCGCCCTCGGCTCCCCGGTGAGGGTGAGCCGGGTGACCGTGGCCGCCGCGTGCCACGCCTCGCCGGTCTCGTTGACCGCCACCAGCGCCAGCCCGCCGTCCCGTGGCTGCACGGTGAGCAGCCGGTCGGCGTAGGCGCGGCGGAGCGCGTACCAGAGGGGTTTGCGCCGGCCGTCGCCGTCCACTGCCGACCAGGAGGTGACCGGCCAGCAGTCGTTGAGCTGCCAGACGATGGTGCCCATGCAGACCGGCCGGTGCGAGCGGAAGTGCTCGACGCCGAGCTGGATGGCCCGGGCCTGGTTGAGCTGGGTGAGGTAGTGCCAGTCGTCGAAGTCGGCGGGCGCCGGCAGGTGGGCGTCGAGGCCACGCTGGAGCTTGAGGTCCCCGTCGATCGCCTTCTGGTGGTGCGCCATCCCGGGCGAGTCGTGGGCCAGCGGCGCGTCGGACAGGGCCCGGCGCAGGGTCGCGTACGCCGGGGGCGCCTGGTAGCCGAACTCGGCGACGAAGCGGGGCACGTACTCCCGGTACTTCGTGTAGTCGTCGGTGTTCCACACGTCCCAGATGTGGGTGGTGCCGTGCGCCGGGTCGTTCGGGTGCACGTCCTCACTGCCCGACCAGGGGCTGCCCGGCCAGTACGGCCGGGTCGGATCGAGCTCGGCGACGATCGCGGGCAGCAGGTCCAGGTAGTAACCGCGCCCCCAGGTGCGGCCGGCGAGGGCGTCCTGCCAGTCCCAGTCGTGCCAGCCCCAGATGTTCTCGTTGTTGCCGGTCCAGAGCACCAGCGAGGGGTGGCCGGCGAGTCGGGTGACCTGCTCCCGCGCCTCCGCCTCGACCTCGGTGCGGAACGGCTCCTCCTCGGGGTAGGCGGCGCAGGCGAACAGGAAGTCCTGCTGTACGAGCAGGCCGAGTTCGTCGGCCAGCTCGTAGAAGTCCGCCGACTCGTAGCGGCCGCCGCCCCAGACCCGCAGCAGGTTGACGTTCGCGCCGACCGCCTGCGCGAACCGCTCGGCCAGCCGGGCCCGGGTGACCCGGTTCGGGAAGGCGTCGTCGGGGATCCAGTTGACCCCCTTGACGAAGACCGGCACCCCGTTGACGTGCAGGGTGAACGCTGAGCCGTGCGCGTCGGGGGCGGTGTCCAGGTGGACCGAGCGGAAGCCGATCCGGCGGGACCAGCCGTCCAGCGGCCGGCCGTCGGCGGCGCGGAGGGTCACGTCGAGGTCGTGCAGGGGCTGGTCGCCGTACCCGACGGGCCACCAGAGCGCGGGGTCGCGGACGGTGAGGGTCGCCACGGCGCGGCGCTCCCCGGCCGGGATGGTGACCTCGACGGCGGCGCCGGCCACGGTGGCGCGCACGGTGAGCGGGTCGTCGGCGGCCCGCTCGACCTCGACGTGCAGCTCCACCCGGCCGGTGTCCCCCTCGACGGTGACGAGCGGCCGGACGGTCGCCAGCCGGGCGGTGGACCAGGCGTGCAGCCCGATCTCCTGCCAGATGCCGGCGGTGACCACGGTCGGTCCCCAGTCCCAGCCGAAGTTGCAGGCGGTCTTGCGGATGAAGTGGAACGGCTCGGGGTAGGCGTTCGGCCGGTCGACGAGCCGGTCCCGGTGCGCCTCGGCGTAGCGGTACGGCGAGTCGAAGCGCACGGTGAGCGTGTTGGCCCCCGGCCGGAGCAGCGGGCCGGCGGCGAACCGGTAGCCGCGATGCTGGTTCTCGGTGCGGCCCACCTCGGTGCCGTTGAGGGTGACCGTGGCGACCGTGTCCAGGCCGGCGCAGACCAGGTCGACCCGCTCCTCGGCGCCGGGCCGCCAGTCGAAGGTGGTCTCGTAGACCCAGTCGGTCCGGCCGATCCAGCCCAGGCGGTACTCGTTGTCGTCGAGGTACGGGTCCGGGATGAGGCCGGCCGCCAGCAGGTCGGTGTGCACGCAGCCGGGCACGGTCGCCGGCACCGCCGCCCCGGCGACCTCCGGCGGCACCTGCGGACCGGGCACGGCCCGCAGCGTCCAACCCTCGTGCAGCGTCTGACGGCTCACGACTTCACCGCGCCTTCCATGATTCCGCGGACGATCTGTCGTCCACCGATGAACAGCATGACCAGCAGGGGCACGGTGGCGATGAACGCGCCGGCCAGCACCCGCCGGTAGATCACATAGTTTCCGCTGGCCAGGTCGGAAACCGCCACCATCGAGGTCGGGAAGTCGGTGCCGCTCAGCGTGATGAGCGGCCACTGGAAGTCGTTCCAGGTGGCCACGAAGGTGAGCAGCCCGAGCACGGCCAGGGCGGGGCGGATCGCCGGCAGCACGATCGTGGCGTACACCCGCATGGTGGTGGCGCCGTCCATCCGGGCCGACTCGACCAGCTCGTCGGGGACGGTGTTGACGATGAACTGCCGCATGTAGAACACGCCGAACGCGGTGACCAGCCCCGGGGCGATCACCGCGAGCAGGGTGCCGTTCCAGCCGAGCTTGCCCATCACGATGTAGAGCGCCACGATGCCGAGCTGGTTGGGCACGGTCAGGGTGAGCACCACGAAGAGCATGAGGGCGTTGCTGCCCTTGAACCGCAGCTTGGCGAAGGCGAACCCGGCCAGCGAGCAGAAGAAGAGCACGGAGGCGGTCACCACGGTCGAGACGATGACGCTGTTGACCAGCGAGGCGGCGAAGTAGACGTCCTGGAGGGAGAAGACCTCGTCGACGTTGGTCATGAACTGCCCGCCCGGGACGATCGCCGGCGGCAGCTTCGCGAGGGCCTCGTCGCCGCTGGTCGCGATGACGAACATCCAGTAGAGCGGGAACGCGGCGAACAGCATGGTCAGCGCGAGGAACAGGTAGGTCCAGAGCCCCGCCGGGGTCTCCTGCGGGGCCCGGGCCATCAGCCGCGGCTTCCGGCGCGGGGGTGCGACGGTCGTCACTGCGCCCTCCTTCCGATCGCGACTGCGGTACTCCGCTGCGCTGCGTTCCTCGCGCTCACCGACGACCTCCGGACAGTCGGTTCGTCACCACGTAGTTCACGCCGGCGACGATCAGGATGATCAGGAACAGGGCCCAGGACATGGCCGCGGCGTAGCCGAGGTTGAGGTCCTTCCAGCCGACCTTGTAGATGAGCTGGGCGATGGTCTGCCACTCGCCGTTCGGCCCGCCGGTGGCGGCCTGGGCGTTCGGGTCGAAGAGCATCGGTTCGGTGAAGAGCTGGAGGCCACCGATGGTGGAGAGGATCACGGTGAAGAGCACCACCGGCTGGATCATCGGCACGGTGATCCGCCAGAGCTGCTTCCACGGCCCGGCGCCGTCGATCGCCGCCGCCTCGTAGACGTCGCGCGGGATGGACTGCATGGCGGCCAGGTAGAGCAGCGCGTTGTAGCCGATCCACTTCCAGTTGACCATCGTGGCGATGGCGATCCAGGAGTGCAGCTTGTCGGCCCGCCAGTCGATCGGGTCGTCCGGCCCGCCGAGGCCGAACAGGCCGAGCACCCAGTTGGCCATGCCGAAGTCGCGGGAGAAGAAGACGCTGAAAACCATGGTCGAGGCGACGATCGGGGTCACGTACGGCAGCAGCACCCCCACGCGCCACCAGGTCTGCGCCCGCAGCCTGCGGTTGAGCAGGGACGCGACCACGAGCGCGAGCAGCAGTTGGGGCACCGAGGAGAGCAGGAAGATGCCGAAGGTGTTGTAGAGGGCGTTCCAGAAGTCCTCGTCGCCGAAGAGCCGGCTGAAGTTCTCCCAGCCCGCCCAGTAGGGCAGCGTCGGGTCGTCGAGCCGGTAGTTGCGCAGCGAGACCACGGCGTTGAACAGCAGCGGGAAGAGCCCGAACACGATGAAGAGCAGGAAGAACGGCGCGATCATCAGGTACGGCATGTACCGCATGTCGAAGCGGTACAGCCGGTTGCGCCAGGTCAGCCGCCGGTCGTCGCCCCCGGAGCGGCCGCGTTCCGGCGCGGCTCCGCGGCTCGACCGTGCGGGGGCGGCACGGGTGGTGGACATCGGATCACTCCAGGGCCGAGGTGGGTGACGGGTGAGGTGGTGACGGGACGGACCGCGCCCGCCCCGTCACCGGTGTCCGGTCAGGACTTGGCGGCCTTGTCGGCCTCCTTGACCGCCTCGCCCCAGGCGGCGTCCGGCTTCAGGCTCTTGTTCTCGACCCGCCGGATCACGTTCTCCACGGCGACCCGGGTCGGGCCGTTCTTCCTGCCCAGGTACTGCGGGGTGAGGCCCTGCGCCATCCTGGGAAAGATCTGGCCGACCGGGGCGTTGTTGAAGAACGGGTTCTTGAAGTCGGCGATCGCCGGGTCGGCGTAGAGCGCCGGCTGCGAGGGCAGGTTGCCGACCTTCTTGAAGATCTCGATCTGCTGCTCGGGCGCGACCAGCCACTCCAGCAGCTGGTACGCCTCGTCCACGTGCTTGCCCTGCTTGGGGATGGTCAGGAACGAGCCGCCCCAGTTGCCGCCGCCACCGGGCACCGCGGCGATGTCCCACTTGCCCTGGGTGCCGGGGGCGGTGTCCTTGATGTGGCCGAGCATCCACGCCGGGCAGGCGAGCACGGCGAAGGCGCCACTGGTGAAGCCCTTGTCCCAGTCGGCCTGGAAGCTGACCAGGTTGGCCGAGAGCCCGGCCTGGACGGCCTTGACGGTGTAGTCGAAGGCGACCTTCGGGCCGCCGTCCATCCGGAGCTGCTCCTGGTCGTCGTAGAAGCCGACCTGCTGCTGGCCGAGGATCGGGTTGAACAGGTTGGTGCCGGCGTCGATGAACTTCTTGTTCGTCTTCGCGGTGTACTGCTGGCCGACCTCGATGAACTTGTCCCAGTTGGGCCAGAGGGCGGAGACCTGGTCCCGCTCGGTGGGCAGGCCGGCGGCCTTGAACAGGTCGGTCCGGTAGCACATGGCCAGGCCGCCGACGTCGGTGCCGAGGCCGATCTGGGTATTGCCGTCGGCGGAGAGGGACTGCTTCCACTTCCAGGGCAGGTACTTGCTCTCGTAGGAGCCGGCGCCCTTGTCCAGCAGGTTGACGAACTTGTCGGACTGGCTGCGGAACTGGACCATGAAGCCCTCGTCGATCGCCGCGATGTCCGGCGCGCCGTTGCCGGCGACGAGCTTCTTCTGCAGGTCCTCGTGCTGCGCGTTGTACTCGCCGGAGTTCAGCTGGATCTTGATGTTCGGGTGCTCGGCCTCGTACTTCGCCTTGAGGTCCTGGAGACCGAAGTCGCCCCAGAAGTTGATCTTCAGCGTGATCTGACCGTCGGCGGCGTCGGAGCCGCCGGTGGTGCTCTTGCCGCTGCAGGCGGCGACCATGACCAGGCTGACGGCACCCACGGTGGCCGCCCGGGCCCAGTGCGTCCAGGACCGTCTCATGTCATCCTCCGTGCATGGTGGGAACGCTCCCGACATCGAGAGACGTTGACTGAACCGGATAAGTGAGCACACCGTACGGGGCACCCCCTGGACTGTCAACGGCCGGTTAACAGCGACCCTGAACGGCAATCGCCGTGATTCTCTGGGAGCGCGATCATGCGTGGTTGAGCGCTCTCCGCGGCACGAACAGGAGGCGGCGGCCGATACCGGCGGGTGGATCAGGCCGTACGCTTAACCGCGCAAGTGAAGGGCCGCGCCGATCGCGCGGCGGCCCCGTTGCAGTACCGTGACAGCCGCCGGTCACCCCGGCGGTCGAGGTGGCCCGCGAGGGCCGGACGAGTGGAGGAGCGCGCCGGTGAAGCGGCCGACCATCGCCGATGTCGCCCGGCGGGCCGGGGTCTCCAAGGGCGCCGTGTCGTACGCGCTGAACGGGCAGCCCGGCGTGTCCGAGGCGACCCGCCAGCGGATCCTGGCGATCGCCGCCGAGATCGGGTTCAGCCCGAGCAGCGCCGCCCGGGCGCTCTCCGGCGCCACCGCCAAGGCGGTCGGCCTGGCCCTGTGCCGGCCCGCCCGGATACTGGGCATCGAGCCCTTCTTCATGGAGCTGATCAGCGGCGTGGAGGCGGAGCTGTCGGCCCGCTCCTACGCGCTGACCCTCCAGGTGGTGACCGACCAGGAGGCGGAGATCGCGGTCTACCGCCGCTGGTGGGCCGAACGCCGGGTCGACGGGGTGTTCGTCTGCGACCTGCGCACCGACGACCGGCGGGTGCCGGCGCTGGAGGAGCTGCAACTGCCCGCCGTGGTGATCGGCGGCCCCGGGCACACCGGCAGCCTGGCCAGCGTCTGGTCGGACGACGCGGCGGCCCTGGTCGAGACGGTGGAGTACCTGGTCGCCCTCGGGCACCGGCGGATCGCCCGGGTCGGCGGGCTCCCCTCGCTGCTGCACACCGAGATCCGCACCGACGCGTTCGCCGAGGTGTGCGGCCGGCTCGGGCTGGACGAGGCCACCACCGTCTGGTCCGACTACACCGGCGAGGAGGGGGCGCGGGCCACCCGCCGGCTGCTCAGCTCCGCCGGCCGGCCCACCGCGGTGATCTACGACAACGACGTGATGGCGATCGCCGGGCTCTCCGTGGCCCAGGAGA
Organism: Micromonospora sp. I033; assembly: GCF_053890995.1. Lineage (NCBI taxonomy): Bacteria > Bacillati > Actinomycetota > Actinomycetes > Micromonosporales > Micromonosporaceae > Micromonospora > Micromonospora sp. I033. The sequence continues at coordinate 44,279 of NZ_JBSSLX010000024.1, forward strand.
TGGGGCTGGCCGTCCCCGGCGACCTGTCCATCGTCGCCTGGGACGACTCCCCGCTCTGCCAGCTCGTGCACCCGCCGCTGACCGCCCTGGGCCGGGACATCCCCGCGTACGGGGCGCACGCCGCGCGGCAGCTCCTGGCCGTGATCGCGGGCGAGCCGGTGACCGGCATCCAGGACGAGACCGCCCGGCTGACACCGCGCGGCAGCACCGCGCCGCCGCGGGGCCGATGAACCGGTTCAGCATCCTGGGGCGACCGGGTCAGCGGGGCGTCGAGGGGAACTCCTCGAACCACGCCTCGACCCGCTCGGCAGGGGCCGGCCGGGCCAGCGCGAACCCCTGCCCGTAGCGGCAGCCGGCCCGGCGCGCCCCGGCCACCTGGGCGTCGGACTCCAGCCCCTCGACCACCACCTCCAGCCCGAGCCGGTCGCCCAGGTTGGCCACCACGTCGATCAGCGGGCGCTGCCCGTCCGGGCCCGGCCCGACCAGGTGCGGGCCCACCTTGAGCAGGTCGATCGGGAGCCGGCGGAGCTGGGCCAGCGAGGCGTGCTCGGCGCGGAAGTCGTCCAGCGCGGTGCGGACACCGAGCGAGCGGAGCCCGGCGAGCCGGGCCACCACTGTGGACAGCTCGGCCGCCACCGCCGGCTCGGCCACCTCCATGACCAGGCGTTCCGGCGGCACGTCGTACGCGGCCAGGGCGGTCGCCGTGCGGGCCACGAAGTCGGGCGCGGCCAGCTCCCGGGGCGTCACGTTGACCGCCATCCACAGCTCCCGACCCCCCTCCGACCAGTCGGCGAGCTGCCGGCAGGCCCGGTCCAGCACCCACCGCCCGACCTCGCCGAGCAGGTCGAGGTCAGCCGCCACGGGCAGCAGTTCATCGGGCAGCACGGTGCCCAGTGCGGGACTGCGCCAGCGCAGCAGCGCCTCGGTGCCCACCGGCAGCCGGTCGGCCAGCGCCAGCACCGGCTGGTAGACCAGGTCCAGCTCGCCCCGGGCCACCGCGCCGGGCAGCTCCCGCTCCAGGTCCAGCCGGCGGACCAGCTGTTCCTCCAGGTAGGCGTCGTACCACTCGACCCGGTCGCGGCCCAACTGCACCGCCCGCCGCCGGGCCAGGTCGGCCTGGCGCAGCACGTCCTCCGGCTCGCCGCCGGTGGTCTCGGCCAGCCCCACGCTGGTCCGGATCCTCGTCGCCCCGCCGGGCCGGGGACACGGCTCGGCGAGCGCGGCCAGCAGCCGGGTGCCCAGCGCGTACGCGAGCACCGGCCCGAGGTCGGTGAGCACGGCGAACTCGGTGTCGGTGAGCCGGGCGACCAGATCCTGCGGGCCGGCGCCGGACCGGAGCCGGCGGACCACCTCGGCGAGCACGGGCCCGTCCAGCACCGCCGCCTCGTCGGCGCCGTGCAGGTCGAGCACGAGCAGGGCCCCGCCGCTGCGCCGGCCGAGGGCGTGCACCAGCTCGGCCCGGTCGACCGGCGGGGCGTCGGCCGGCGGGCGGTCGTCGTCGTCCCCGGCCAGGTGCCGCAGCCGCGCCTCGCTGGCGGCCAGCCGCTCGGCCCGGCGCCGCTGGTCGGCGGCGGCGAGCACCTCCCGGACCACCATCGGCGGGATGACGGACAGCCCCAGGGCGATCGCCGGGGCGGTGAACTGCCCCACCGTCCACAGGTGGTGCCCGGCGGCCAGCGCCGCGATGCCGGCCGGCGCGGTGAGACCGGGCCAGGCGGCCGGAGCCGCGCCGGTCCGGGGCCGTTCCCCGGCGGCGGTACGCCGGGCGCCGGCCGCGGTGAGCAGCGCGCCGGCCAGCAGCGGTGGCGCCACGGCCAGCACGGCCCGGTCCGGGGCGGGGTAGGCGAGCAGCACCACGAGCAGGGCCAGCCCACCGAGCGTGGCCGCCGCGCCGGCGTGGCAGCGGGCGGCGCCCGGCCGCCGGCGCCGCTCGGCGAGCGCGGCCACCGACAGGACGGCCAGCACCAGGGCACCGCCGACGCTGGCCGCCCGCGCGGCCGGCGGCACCGGGCCGGACGGCAGCAGCACCCAACCGGCGAAGACCAGGCTGACGCCGAGGCCGACCACGTCGACGCCGCGGCGCAGCCGCTCCCGGCCGGAGAGTCGGGAGCGGCCGGGCAGCCGGAGCAGCGCCACGGCGTACAGCGGGACGGTGATCGCCAGCCCGGCCAGCGCGACCGGCAGCCGGAGCCCGGGTTCGCTCAGCGGCAGCACCGCGACGGTGAGCCCGGCGGCCAGCACGGCGGCGTCGAGGAGCCCGGCGACCC
>NZ_JBSSLX010000025.1:0-46515 GCF_053890995.1 Micromonospora sp. I033
CGATCCGGGGGGGCAGGGGGCGGGGCCACTCGTTGCGTGGCCAGGAGCCGTCGACGATCAGGTGCACGGTGCGCTCCTCGGCGCCGCTGAGCCGCAGCACGAAGTCGCGGGGAAGCGGCGGGTCCACCGAGGGCGTCGTGATCATGAAGCGCACCCGGCCGCGGGACGACACGGCGGAGATCACGTCGGCGGCCGGCATGGTGCCGCGCAGGCGTACCCGGCCGATCCAGTAGACCTCCGCGGCGTGCTCCTGGGCGGCCCGGGTGATCGACGGGTACTCGCTGCGTACCCAGCGCTCGACCGCGCCGACGCAGAGCCCGCAGGCCCGCTCCCGGGGCTCCCGCGGACCCAACCCCCAGGCCCGCAGGTACGCCCCGACCGTGCCGGCGTCCATGGTCAGCTCGAACTGGCGCTCGATGAGGGTGGTCAGGCTCTGTCGCGTCCAGAGCTCCTCGTCCAGGCCGAACTCGTCGGGGTGGACGCCCCGCAGCACGTCGATCAGTTCGAGTTCCTGTTCGCGGCTGAGCGTTCCCGGCTCGCCCTGCCGCAGTCCGCGACGGACGGCTGCCACCGCCCCGTCACCGCCGATGGTGTGACGTCGGCACCAGCTGGTCACCGACCGCCCTGCGTCTCTGAGTGCAACCCCCACGTCCTGCGCAACGAGCCCGAATCGCAACTGGTCACGATATGTGGGGAGAAAAGTCTCCAAGCAGCGCAATGGGTTGTACAGCCCAAAACGTTATAAAGCGGCATAACGGGCGCGGCCCGGCCGGGGGTACGCGGAGGGCCCGCGTCGCGCACGACGCGGGCCCTCCGTCCGAGCAGGTGTTACAGGCTGCCACCCAGGCGCTTGAGCGCCGCCGTGAGGTTGGCCAGGTCCTTCTGCTGGGTGTTCTTCATGACCTGGGCGACCGCCAGCACGTCGTCGTCGTGCCCCTGGTCGAGGATCCCGTCGATCATGTGCACCCCGCCGACGTGATGCCGGATCATCATCTGCAGGAAGAGCACGTCGAACTCGCGCCCGGTCGCGGCCCGCAGCTTCGCCATCTCCTCCGGCGTGGCCATGCCGGGCATCAGGCCGTTCTTCACCGCCGTCGCGCCGTCCGGCATCCAGGCCATCGGCGGCCGGTCGCCGGTCGGGTCCAGCTTCCAGGAGCGCAGCCAGGTCTGCATGGTGCCGATCTCACCCTGCTGCCCGGTGGCGATGTCGCTGCCGATCTGGCGCACCTCCGGGTCCTGGCCCTGCCGGAACGCCATCAGCCCCATGGCCACCGCCTGCGCGTGGTGGCTGGTCATGTCCCGGGCGAACCCGGCCTCGGCCGAGTTGTCGCCGGGCCGGGTGAGCGCCGGGGTGAGCAGGCCGCCCGCGTACCCGAGGAGGAGGCCGACCACGACGGCGAGCGCCACGGCCAGCAGGCCGAAGCGGCGCGCGGCCGGCCGGCCGCCGTCGGCGGTGGCCGGCGTCTCGTCCAGGTCGGTGTCCGTCGTCACGGGGGCGGTCATCGCGTCGCTCACTGCGTGGGCTGGTTGCCCAGGTTGTCACGCGGCGTGGTGCCGGTGGCGGTGACACCCTGGTCGCAGAGCGCGGTCGGGCCCTCCACCGAGGCGTTCACCCGCAGGGTCTTGATGAACTCGTCGATCCGGCCGTCGTCGGCGTTGTCGACCTTGAGCTGGAAGCCCCAGGCCTGCAGCGAGATCGGCTTGTCCAGCCCCTCGAACGGGCTGAGCATCAGCTTCTCCTTGCCCTGGACCTTGGCCTTCAGCTTCGCCACCTGGTCGGCCGGCAGGTCGGGGCGGTAGGTGATCCAGACCGTGCCGTGCTCCAGGCTGTGCACCGCGTGCTCGTTGGCGATCGGGGCGTCGTAGACGTCGCCCATGCAGTTCTGCCAGGCCTGGTTGTGCGGGCCGCCGACCGGCGGGAGCACGTCGTACTTGATCGAGCCCGGCTGGTGCTGGCCGCCCTTGACCAGGTCCTTGTCCTTCTTGCGGAAGTCGACGATGCCGTTGATCGCGTCCGCCCGCTTCTGCCAGGGCTGCGAGCCCCGGTAGACCGCCCACGCGCCGACACCGATGATGCCGACGGCGAGCACGCCCACCGCGACGAACAGGGCGATCGGACCCCACGAGCGACCCTGGCTCACCTTCACCGGGGTGACCGGCTTGCGGCCCTTGCCGCCGGTCTGCCGCGGGCCGCCCTTGCCGGCCCCGGCCTTGCCGCCGGCGGGCTTGTCGGCAGCGGCGGGTCGGCCGGCGGCCGGCTTCTTGCCGGTGCTGACCACGGTCGGACGGCGCTCCGGGCCGCCCGGGGTGCTGATGCTCATCGTGCCTCGTCAGGTCGGTCGGTCAGGGGAGCCGCGGGGCCGGTTCACATGCTGGGTCGCCGCCGCGGGGACCGAGTCTACCCCCGATAACATGGTTCGGTGACTCCCGCAGAACTCGCCGAGGTCGTCCTCGCCGCAGCCCACGCCGTCTTCGAGGACCGGGGCCTGGATCGCTCCGCGCTGCCCGCGCAGACCACCGTCGAGCGACCCCGCAACCCCGAGCACGGCGACTACGCCTCGACGCTGGCGCTGCAGCTCAGCAAGAAGGTGGGCGTCCCGCCGCGGGAGCTGGCCACCGCTCTGGCCGACCAGCTGGGCCGCGCGCCGGGGATCAAGTCGGTGGAGATCGCCGGCCCGGGCTTCCTCAACATCCGGCTCGACGCGGCCGCCGCCGGCCAGCTCGCCAGGGTCATCGTCGAGGCCGGCCCGGCGTACGGCCGCAGCGACACCCTCGCCGGCCAGCGGATCAACCTGGAGTTCGTCTCGGCGAACCCGACCGGGCCGGTGCACATCGGCGGGGTCCGCTGGGCGGCCGTCGGCGACGCGCTCAGCCGGTTGCTCCGGGCCACCGGCGCCGACGTCGGCACCGAGTACTACTTCAACGACGCCGGCTCCCAGATCGACCGGTTCGCCCGCTCGCTGCTCGCCGCCGCCCAGGGCCAGCCGGCCCCGGAGGACGGCTACGGCGGCGCGTACATCGCGGAGATCGCGGCCGAGGTGGTCAAGCGTCGGCCCGAGGTGCTCGACCTGGCCGAGCCCGCCGCCCAGGAGGTGTTCCGGGTCGAGGGCGTCGAGCTGATGTTCGCCGAGATCAAGTCGTCGCTGCGCGACTTCGGCGTGGAGTTCGACACCTACTTCAACGAGAAGGACCTGCACGACCGGGGCGAGCTGGACAAGGCCCTCGACCGGCTGCGCGAGCAGGGCCACCTCTACGAGTCCGAGGGCGCCACCTGGCTGCGCACCACCGACTTCGGCGACGACAAGGACCGGGTGCTGCGCAAGTCCAACGGCGAGTGGACCTACTTCGCCGCCGACTGCGCCTACTACCTCGACAAGCGCGAGCGTGGCTTCGAGCGCGTGGTGATCATGCTGGGCGCCGACCACCACGGCTACATCGGCCGGATGAAGGCCATGGCCGCGTGCTTCGGCGACGACCCGGACCGCAACCTGGAGATCCTCATCGGCCAGCTGGTCAACCTGCTCCGCGACGGCGCTCCGGTGCGGATGAGCAAGCGGGCCGGCACCGTGGTCACCCTGGAGGACCTGGTCGACGCGATCGGCGTGGACGCGTCCCGCTACGCGCTGGCCCGCTACTCCAGCGACTCGCCGATCGACATCGACGTCGAGCTGTGGACCCGCGCCACCCGCGACAACCCGGTCTACTACGTGCAGTACGTCGCCGCCCGCACCGCCAGCGTGGGCCGCAACGCCGCCGAGGTCGGGCTGACCCGGGGCGAGGCCGACGCGTTCCACGCCGAGCTGCTCTCCCACGAGAAGGAGAACGAGCTGCTCAAGGCGCTCGCCGAGTTCCCCGCCGTGGTCTCCTCGGCGGCCGAGCTGCGCGGCCCGCACCTGGTCGCCCGCTACCTGGAGCGGCTGGCCGGCGCCTACCACCGGTTCTACGACAACTGCCGGATCCTGCCGCGGGGCGACGAGGAGGTCACCGACCTGCACCGGGCCCGGCTGTGGCTCAACGACGCCACCCGGGTGGTCATCGCCAACGGCCTGCGCCTGCTCGGCGTCTCGGCTCCGGAGCGGATGTAATGCGGGCGCACGAGGCCGGTGCCCTGCACGGCGACATCGGCAGCCGCGGGCCGGCCTGGCTGCGTACCCCGGTCGACGTCAACGAGCTGGTCCCGCAGCTGTGGCCGCGCAACGTGGCGCGCGGCGCGGGCGGGGCCCTGTCGGTCGCCGGCCTGGACGTCCGCGACCTGGCCGCCGAGTTCGGCACCCCGGTGTACGTGCTCGACGAGGACGACCTCCGCTCGCGCTGCCGCGAGTTCCGGGCCGCCTTCCCGGACGCCGACGTCTTCTACGCCGGCAAGGCGTTCCTCTGCCGGGCGGTGGTCCGAATGATCGCCGAGGAGGGCCTGTTCCTCGACGTCTGCACCGGGGGCGAGCTGGCCACCGCGCTGTCGGCCGGGATGCCGCCCGAGCGGATCGGCTTCCACGGCAACAACAAGTCGGTGGCCGAGCTGACCCGGGCCGTGGACGCCGGCGTGGGCCGGATCATCGTCGACTCGTTCGCCGAGATCGACCGGCTCACCGCGCTGGCCCGCGAGCGCGGGGTACGCCCGAGGGTGCTGGTCCGGGTGACCGTCGGCGTGGAGGCGCACACCCACGAGTTCATCGCCACCGCGCACGAGGACCAGAAGTTCGGCTTCTCCCTCGCGGGCGGGGCGGCCGCGGCGGCCGCCTTCAAGATCCTCGACGAGGACGTGCTGGAGCTGCGCGGCCTGCACTCGCACATCGGCTCGCAGATCTTCGACGCCAGCGGCTTCGAGGTCTCCGCCCGCCGGGTGCTCGCCCTCCAGGCGCAGATCCGCGACGCGCGCGGGGTGGAGCTGCCCGAGCTGGACCTGGGCGGTGGCTTCGGCATCGCGTACACCACGCAGGACGACCCGGCCGCGCCGCACGAGCTGGCCAAGCGGCTGCGCAAGATCGTCGACGGCGAGTGCGCGGCGGAGAAGCTGGCCGTGCCGCACCTCTCCATCGAGCCGGGCCGGGCCATCGTCGGGCCCGCGGTGTTCACCCTCTACGAGGTGGGCACCGTGAAGGACGTCGACGGCATCCGCACCTACGTGAGCGTCGACGGGGGGATGAGCGACAACATCCGCACCGCGCTCTACGACGCGTCCTACTCGGCGACGATGGCCAACCGGGTCTCCGCCGCGGAGCCGATGCTCGCCCGCGTGGTGGGAAAGCACTGTGAGTCCGGGGACATCGTGGTGAAGGATGAATTCCTGCCCGCCGACGTGCAGCCCGGAGATCTTGTCGCGGTGCCCGGCACCGGGGCCTACTGCCGGAGCATGGCCAGCAACTACAACCATGTCCCGCGGCCCCCGGTCGTCGCCGTCCGCGACGGTCGGGCCCGGCTGATCGTCCGCCGGGAGACCGAAGACGACCTGCTCGCATTGGATGTGGGATGACCTCACCCGTTCGCTTGGCGCTGCTCGGCTGCGGCACGGTCGGCAGCGACGTGGTGCGGCTGCTGCACGAGCAGTCGGCCGACCTCGCCGCCCGGATCGGCGCCCCGCTGGAGATCGCCGGCATCGCCGTCCGCCGGGTCGGCCGGGACCGCGGCGACCTGCCGGTCGACCCCGCCCTGTTCACCACCGACCCGCTCGGCCTGATCAAGCGGGACGACGTGGACGTGGTGGTGGAGGTCGTCGGCGGGATCGAGCCGGCCCGCACCTGGCTGGTCGAGGCCCTGCGCGCCGGCAAGAGCGTGGTCACCGCCAACAAGGCGCTGCTCGCCGAGGACGGCGCGACGCTGCACGACGCGGCCGCCGAGGGCGGGGCGGACCTCTACTACGAGGCCAGCGTCGCCGGGGCCATCCCGCTGCTGCGCCCGCTGCGCGAGTCGCTGCACGGCGACCGGATCAACCGGGTCACCGGCATCGTCAACGGCACCACCAACTTCATCCTCTCCGCCATGGACGCCACCGGCGCCGGCTTCGCCGAGGCCCTCGAGGAGGCCACCGAGCTGGGCTACGCCGAGGCCGACCCGACGGCCGACGTGGAGGGCTTCGACGCCGCCGCCAAGGCCGCCATCCTCGCCTCGCTGGCGTTCCACACCCGGGTGACCGCCGCCGACGTGCACCGCGAGGGCATCACCGAGGTGACCGCCGCCGACGTGGCCAGCGCCAAGGCCATGGGCTGCACCATCAAACTCCTCTGCATCGCCGCCCGGGGCGCCGACGCGGCCGGCCGCGAGACGGTCAGCGTCCGGGTGCACCCGGCGATGATCCCGCTGACCCACCCGCTGGCCGGCGTCGGCGACGCGTTCAACGCGGTCTTCGTCGAGGCCGAGGCGGCCGGGCAGCTGATGTTCTACGGCCGGGGCGCCGGCGGCGCGCCGACCGCCAGCGCGGTCCTCGGCGACGTGGTGGCGGTGGCCCGCAACCGCCTCGCCGGGGTGCACGCGGCCAGCGAGTCGGCGTACGCGGACCTGCCGGTGCGGCCGATGGGCGAGGCGCTCACCCGCTACCACATCAGCCTCGACGTGGCCGACCGGCCGGGTGTGCTGGAGGCGGTGGCCGGGGTCTTCGCCCGGCACGAGGTCTCCATCGCCACCGTGCGGCAGGGCCCGGCCGGCGGCGGCGCCGACGCCGAGCTGGTCATCGTCACCCACGTGGCGCCGGACGCCGCGCTCGCGGCCACCGTCCGCGAACTGCGCGGGCTGGACATCGTCCGCTCGGTGACGAGCGTGTTGCGGGTCGAGGGCGGGGCGTAGCCGCCCGTCCCGCCTGATGGTTATCCGGAGGTGTGCCGGCGGCCGGTCGGGAAGGCTGGTCCACGCTGGTAGGGCCCCCGGCGACCGGGGCGGCAGAGGCGAGGAGTGCGACATGTGGCGGGGTCTGATCGAGACGTACCGGGACCGGCTGCCGGTCACCGACGCGACTCCCGTCGTCACCCTGCACGAGGGGAACACGCCGCTGCTGCCGGCGCCGGTGCTCTCCGCCCGGGTCGGCGCCGACGTGTGGCTCAAGGTCGAGGGGGCGAACCCGACCGGCTCGTTCAAGGACCGGGGCATGACGGTCGCCGTCTCCAAGGCCGTCGAGGCCGGTGACAAGGCGATCATCTGCGCCTCTACGGGCAACACCAGCGCCTCCGCCGCCGCGTACGCGGCCCGCGCCGGCATCACCTGCGCCGTGCTGGTGCCGCAGGGCAAGATCGCGCTGGGCAAGCTGGCCCAGGCGCTGGTGCACGGCGCCCGCCTGCTCCAGGTGCAGGGCAACTTCGACGACTGCCTGGCGCTGGCCGGCAAGCTCGCCCAGGACTATCCGGTCGCGCTTGTCAACTCGGTGAACATCGACCGGCTGCACGGGCAGAAGACCGCCGCGTTCGAGATCGTCGAGGCGCTCGGCGACGCCCCCGACATCCACTGCCTGCCGGTCGGCAACGCCGGCAACATCTCCGCCTACTGGATGGGCTACTCCGAGGACCTGCGCGACGGCAACGCCACGAGGGCCCCGAAGATGTACGGCTTCCAGGCGGCCGGGGCGGCTCCGATCGTCACCGGCCAGGTGGTGCCGGAGCCGTCCACCATCGCCACCGCCATCCGGATCGGCAACCCGGCGAGCTGGACCAAGGCGCTCGACGCCCGGGACGCCTCCGGCGGGCTGATCTCCGCGGTCACCGACCGGGAGATCCTCACGGCCTACCGGCTGCTGGCCCGCGAGGTCGGGGTCTTCGTCGAGCTGGGCAGCGCGGCCAGCGTGGCCGGCCTGCTCCAGCAGGCCGCCGCCGGCCGGGTGCCGGCCGGCGGCACCGTGGTCTGCACGGTGACCGGCCACGGCCTCAAGGACCCGGAGTGGGCCATCTCCACGGCGCCCGCCCCGGTGACGATCGCCAACGACGCCCTGGCCGCGGCCCGCTCCCTCGACCTGGTCTGACCGCCCGCGCCGGACCGGAGCGGGCGCCGTCACGCCCGCCGGGGTCAGTGCGTGGGAGCGTGATCGGGTGCGGCAGACTCTGATCACCCCGTACACCCCTTCCCAGGAGTGAGTAACGCCGATGTCGCTGCTCGCCAGATTCAGTCTCGCCAACCGGGGCCTGATCGCCCTCATCGCGCTGGTGACCACGGCGTTCGGGGCGTTCGCCGTGCCGTCGCTGAAGCAGCAGCTGCTGCCGTCGCTGGAGTTCCCGGCCGCGTTCATCGTGGCGCCGTACCCGGGTGCCGCGCCGGAGATCGTCGAGTCCCAGGTCGCCGAGCCGATCGAGAACAGCCTGCAGGGCATCCCGGGCCTGGAGAAGGTCACCTCCACCTCGCGCGAGGGCTCCGCCACCGTCCAGGTGCAGTACGAGTTCGGCACCGACCTGGACGACGTGGTCAACAAGATGCAGACGGCGCTGAGCCGGATCGACGCCCAGCTCCCCGAGGGCGTCGACCCGCAGGTGATCGCCGGCAGCACCGACGACCTGCCCGCCGTGGTGGTCGCCGCGACCGGCGGCGGCGACGAGCAGGCCCTGGCCGAGAAGCTGCGCGGCACCGTCGTACCCGCGCTGGAGGGGCTGGACGGGGTCCGCACCGTCGACGTGACCGGCGCCCGCGACCAGGTCGTGACGATCGTTCCCGACCCGGCGAAGCTGGCCGCGGCCCGGCTGGCACCGACCGCGATCGCCCAGGCGCTGAAGACCAACGGCGTGGCACTGCCGGCCGGCGCGGTGATCGACGGCAGCCGCTCGCTGCCGGTGCAGGTCGGCACCCCGATCCGCACCGTGGACGACCTGCGGGGGATCGTGCTGAGCACCGCCCCGGCCGCCCCGGTACGCCTCGGCGACGTGGCCCGGGTGGAGCAGCAGCTCGCCCCGGCCACCGCCTTCACCCGCACCAACGGCAAGCCCAGCCTCGGCATCGCCGTCACCGCCGCGCCGGACGGCAACGCGGTGGCGATCTCGCACGACATCCGGGACCGCCTGGACGAGCTGGAGGCCGCCTCGGGCGCCGACCTGACCGTGGTCTTCGACCAGGCCCCGTTCGTCGAGCGGTCCATCGAGAGCCTCACCACCGAGGGCCTGCTCGGCCTGCTGATGGCGGTCGTGGTGATCCTGGTCTTCCTGCTCTCCGTCCGCTCCACCGTGGTCACCGCGGTCTCCATCCCGCTGTCGGTGCTGGTCGCGCTGATCGTGCTCTGGGCCGGCGACTACTCGCTGAACCTGCTCACCCTCGGCGCGCTGACCATCGCCGTCGGCCGGGTGGTCGACGACTCGATCGTGGTGCTGGAGAACATCAAGCGGCACCTGGAATACGGCGAGCCGAAGCGGGACGCCATCCTCGCCGCGGTCCGCGAGGTGGCCGGCGCGGTCACCGCGTCCACCCTCACCACGGTCGCCGTGTTCGCGCCGATCGCCCTGGTGGGCGGCTTCGTCGGGCAGCTCTTCGCGCCGTTCGCGATCACCGTGACGGTGGCCCTGCTCGCCTCGCTGCTGGTCTCGCTGACCGTGATCCCGGTGCTGGCGTACTGGTTCCTCAAGCCGCCGCGCGGCGGGGCCGACGAGGCCGCCGCCCGGCAGGCCGCCGCCGAGAAGGAGCTGCGCAGCCCGTTGCAGCGGGCGTACCTGCCGGTGATCGGCTTCGCCACCCGGTCCCGGGGCACCCGCTGGGCCACCGTGGCGCTGGGCCTGCTCGTGCTCTTCGGCACCTTCGGCCTGGCCCAGAAGCTGGAGACCAACTTCCTGGACGACTCCGGCCAGGACACCCTGGCCATCCAGCAGGAGCTGCCGGCGGGCACCGGGCTGACCGGCACCGACCAGGCCGCCGCGCGGGTCGAGGAGATCCTCCGGCGTACGCCGGGGGTGGCGACCTACCAGGTCAGCGCGGGCGGCGGCGACAACCCGTGGGCGGGTGGCGGCAACGACACCGCATCCTGGTCGCTGGCGCTCACCGACGACACCGACGCGGCGGAGGTCCGCGAGAAGCTGCGCAAGGAGTTCGACGCGCTCGGCCCGGAGGCGGGCGAGCTGACCTTCGGCGGCGGGCAGAACGCCGGCTCCGCCAACCAGCTCGAGGTGGTCGTGCAGGCCGCCGACCAGGAGACGCTGACCCGGGCCGCCGAGGCCGTCCGGGACGCGATGGCCGGCACGGCGGGCGTCGAGGACGTGACCACCGGCCTGGCCACCCGGGTCCCCCGGGTGGAGGTGACCGTGGACCGGGTCGCCGCGGCCCGGGCCGGGCTGACCGAGGCGGCGGTGGGGCAGCTCGTCGCGCAGGCGTACCGGGGGGCGCCGCTCGGCCAGGTCACCCTGGACGGCACCCCGCAGAACGTGGTGCTGAGCACCGGGGCCCGGCCGCCACTGAGCGTGGCCGAGCTGCGGGCGCTGCCGGTCGGCCCGGTGAAGCTGGACGACATCGCCGACGTCAACCAGGTCGAGGGCCCTCAGCAGGTGACCCGGATCGACGGTGAGCGGAGCGTGTCGGTGACCGGCACGGCCACCGGCTCGAACCTCGGCGCCACCACCCAGGAGCTGCAGAAGAAGCTGGACGCGCTGGACGTGCCGGGGGCGACGTTCGTCATCGGCGGTGTCAGCGCGGACCAGGCCGACGCCTTCGCCGACCTGGGACTGGCCGTGCTGGCCGCGATCGCGATCGTCTTCCTGATCATGGTGGGCACGTTCCGCAGCCTGACCCAGGCCCTGATCCTGCTGATCTCCGTGCCGTTCGCGGCGACCGGCGCGATCGGGCTGCTGCTGCTCACCGGCACCCCGCTGGGCGTGCCGGCGCTGATCGGCGTGCTCATGCTGGTCGGCATCGTGGTGACCAACGCGATCGTGCTGCTCGACCTGATCAACCAGTACCGGACGCGGGGCATGGGCGTGACCGAGGCGGTGGTCGAGGGCGGCCGGCGCCGGCTGCGGCCGATCCTGATGACCGCGGTGGCCACCGTGTTCGCGCTGCTGCCGATGGCGTTCGGCCTGACCGGTGAGGGCGGCTTCATCTCCAAGCCGCTGGCCGTCGTGGTGATCGGCGGGCTGCTCAGCTCCACGCTGCTCACGCTGATCCTCGTGCCGACGCTCTACACCATGGTGGAACGCACCAAGGAGTCCTTCCGCGCGCGCCGGGCCCGCCGGCGCGGCACCCCGGCGCCCGTCGCGCCGGCGGCGCCGGCCCTGGTGACCGTCGGGGCCGGGGAACGTCCGGTCGAGGCCGCCGCCTCGGCCGCCGAGCTGCCGGCCCGCCCGGCGCCGTCGGCCGCGCTGGTCGACGGCACGGACCAGTTCGAGGTGCTGCGCCTGCCGAAGAGCCGCCGCTCCCCGCTCCCGCCGACGGAGTAGCCGCCCGATCCCCGAGAGGGTGGCCGTCCCCGTGTCGGGGCGGCCACCCTCTCCCCATGTGGGGGACGGTGGCGGACGGCCGGCGGCGGACGGCCCGATAGGGTTCCGGCGTGTCACCCACCGTCTCGGTCCTCGTCCGCAACCGCGACTTCCGCAACCTCTTCCTCGCTGAACTGGTGGTCTTCGGCGCCGACTGGTTCGTCATGGTGCCGCTGCTCGTGCTCCTGCCGGCGCTGACCGGCAGCGGGGTGTGGGGGGCGCTGGTGCTGGCCGTGGACACCGGTATGACCGCGCTGCTGCTGCCGTACACCGGCACCATCGCCGACCGGTTCGACCGGCGGAAGATCATGATGGCGGCCAACCTCGCCGCGCTGGCCGGCATCCTGCTGCTGCTCGGCGTCCGCGACGCCGGCACGGCCTGGCTGGCACTGGTGTCGATCGCCGCCGTGGCGGTGGCGAAGGCCTTCTACTCGCCGGCCGCCCAGGCCGCCCTGCCCAACGTGCTCGACCCGGCCGACCTGGCCGCCGGCAACGCGATCGCCGGCTCGGCCTGGGGCACCATGACCGTGGTCGGCGCCTCGCTCGGCGGCATGCTCAGCGCCGCCGCCGGCCCGTACGCCAGCTTCTGGGTGGCGGCGGTGGCCCTGGCCGCGGCGGCGGGGCTGGCCGCGCTGATCCGCCGGCCGTTGCAGGCCCCCCGCGACCCGGCGGCGGTCGTCCCGCGCACCTGGCCGGCGATCCGCGAGGCGCTGGGCTACATCGCCCACCGGCCGCGCGTGCTCGCCCTGGTCACCGTGAAGTCGGCGGTCGGCCTGGGCAACGGCGTGCTGACCGTCTTCCCCCTGCTCGCCGGGGTGTACGGGGTCGGCGCGATCGGCACCGGCCTGCTCTTCGCCTCCCGGGGCGCCGGCGCCCTGGTCGGCCCGATCCTGATGCGCCGGGTGCTCAGCAACCGCGCCTGGCTGCTCACCGGCCTGGCCCTGTCCATGTCTCTCTACGGCCTGGCCTACGTCGGCGTCTCGCTGGTGTCCTGGTTCCCGCTGGTGCTGGTGCTGGTCTTCCTGGCCCACCTGGGCGGCGGCAGCAACTGGGTGCTCTCCAACTACGCCCTCCAGGGCGAGGTGCCGGACCGGCTGCGCGGCCGGGTCTTCGCCACCGACATGATGCTGGCGACGCTGGCCATCGCGGTCAGCCAGCTGGTCGTGGCGCTGGTGGTCGACGCGGTCGACGAGCGCACCGTGCTGGCCGGTTGCGGCCTGGTCACGGTGGTCTACGCGGTGGGCTGGCGGCTCGCCACCCGGCGGCTGTCGCTCACCGACCCGGCCGAGGAGACGGCACCGAGCCGCACCCCGTGAGCGTGCCCGTCGGCGGGTACCGGTCCCAGGGTCCGGGCGATCCGGCGCGCGGCCGGGACCGCGCCCTAGCATGAGCCGGTGCCGATGACTTTCACCGCCGGTCCGGTCCGGGTCCGGGTGCCCGCGACCAGCGCCAACCTGGGCCCGGGCTTCGACTCGCTCGGGCTGGCCCTCGGGCTGCACGACGACCTGGCAGCCGAGGTGACCGCCGGCGGCGTACGGGTGGCGGTGAGCGGAGAGGGCGCCGGCGAGCTGCCCGACGACGACCGGCACCTCGTGGTGACCGCCATGCGGGCCGCCTTCGACGTGCTCGGCGGGCAGCCGACCGGGCTGGCCCTGGAGTGCGTCAACCGGATCCCCCAGGCCCGGGGCCTCGGGTCCTCCTCGGCGGCCATCGTGGCCGGGGTGCTGCTGGCCCGGGCGCTGGTCGCCGACGGCGCGGCGCGGCTGGACGACGCCGCCGCGCTCCGGCTGGCCTCCGAGCTGGAGGGGCATCCCGACAACGTGGCGCCCTGCCTGCTCGGTGGCTTCACGGTGGCCTGGACCGAGCCGGCCGGCGCCCGGGCGGTCTCGCTGCCCGTGGCGGAGACGGTCCGGCCCACCGTCTTCGTTCCCGGTGAGCGGGGGCTGACCTCGGTCGCCCGGGCGGCGCTGCCGGCCACCGTGCCGCACGCCGACGCGGCGCTGACCGCGGGGCGGGCCGCGCTGCTGGTGCACGCGCTGACCGCCGATCCGGCGCTGCTGCTGCCGGCCACCGTCGACCGGCTGCACCAGGACTACCGGGCCGGGGACATGCCGGCCACCGCGGCCCTGGTGGCCGCGCTGCGTGCGACGGGTGTGGCGGCTGTGGTCAGTGGGGCGGGACCCACCGTGCTGGCGTTGTCCGAGGTCCCCGCGGGATTCGAGGCGGGAACAGATTGGCGCCGGTGGGAGTTGCCGATAGACGTCAGCGGTGCCCGGGTCGCCCGGGGTAGACTTGGACACGCCGAGCGGGACCCTGTTGCCGCAGGTCGGAAGAGTTGATTACGCTCTACACCTAGCACAGCCGCGAAGCATGCGATCTCCTGCGGGTCGGCGCACCCCCGAAGCTCTCGGCGGTCAGCCCGTCACCCCTGCCAAAGGCCCACGCCGCACCGCAGTTTCCACAGGTCGCCGCAGACGGCGAGACCTGCTCACCGAGCTTGGTGAGTCGGGAAACCGACCGGCTGCTGTGTCACAGACTCCCGCGACGCGTCCCTGCGAGGCGGGTGCACCGAGGCCGCCCGGCCACCTGTTCTCGACTCCGGGCAGCCCCGGCCTATCGAGGGAAGGAATCCATTGAGCGACACCACCGACGTGACGTCGGATGTTTCCAACGTCGCTGGCGATGCCACCACTGCCGCCCCCACACGGCGTCGGCGCAGCGGTACCGGCCTGTCGGCGATGCTGCTGCCTGAGCTCCAGAGCCTGGCCGCGTCGCTCGGTATCTCCGGTACGGCTCGCATGCGCAAGGGCGAGCTGATCAGCGCGATCACCGAGCGGCAGGGCGGCGCCGCCGCCGGAACCCCTCGACCGCGGGCCGAGGTCGCGGCCGCGACCGCTCCCGCCCGCGAGGAGGTGCACGCCGAGGTCCGCGAGGAGCGGGCCGAGACCGAGCGGCGCACCGCCGAGCCGGCGCCGGCTGCCGAGGCGACCGAGGGCCGCACCCGCAGCCGCCGGGGCCGGGCGGCCGCCGCGACCGCCGAGGCGCGGCCGGCCGAGACGCGTGCCGAGGAGGCTCCCGCCGAGACCGGCGAGCGGGCCGAGCGCGGTGAGCGGGCCGAGGGTCGGGGCCGCGAGCGTGCCGAGCGCGGCGAGCGTGCGGAGCGCGGCGGCGAGCGCGGTGACCGGGCCGAGCGCGGCGGCGAGCGGGCCGAGCGCACCGACCGGGGCGAGCGGGCCGAGCGCACCGACCGGGGCGAGCGGGCCGAGCGTGGCGAGCGGGGCGAGCGCAACGAGCGTGGCGACCGGGGTGACCGGGGCGAGCGCAACGAGCGCACCGACCGGGGTGACCGGGGCGACCGCAACGACCGGGGCCAGCGCGCCGAGCGCCACGACGACGGCGACGAGGACGGCGAGGGCGGCGGCCGGCGCGGCCGGCGCAGCCGGTTCCGCGACCGCCGGCGCGGCGGCCGCGGCGAGCGCGCCGAGGGCGACGGTGGCGGCCGCGAGCCGCAGGTCGGCGAGGACGACGTGCTCGTCCCGGTCGCCGGCATCATCGACGTGCTCGACAACTACGCCTTCGTCCGGACCACCGGCTACCTGGCCGGCCCGAACGACGTGTACGTCTCGATGTCCCAGATCAAGAAGTACGGCCTGCGCCGCGGTGACGCGATCACCGGCGCCGTGCGGGCCGCCCGGGACGGCGAGCAGCGGCGCGACAAGTACAACCCGCTGGTCCGGCTCGACACCATCAACGGGATGGAGCCGGACGAGGCGAAGCGCCGGCCGGAGTTCTACAAGCTCACTCCGCTGTACCCGCAGGAGCGGCTGCGGCTGGAGACCGAGCCGAACGTGCTGACCACCCGGGTCATCGACCTGGTGATGCCGATCGGCAAGGGCCAGCGGGCGCTGATCGTCTCGCCGCCGAAGGCGGGTAAGACGATGGTGCTGCAGGCGATCGCGAACGCGATCACCCGGAACAACCCGGAGTGCCACCTGATGGTGGTGCTGGTCGACGAGCGGCCGGAAGAGGTCACCGACATGCAGCGGTCGGTGAAGGGCGAGGTCATCGCGGCCACGTTCGACCGTCCGCCGCAGGACCACACCACGGTGGCGGAGCTGGCGATCGAGCGGGCGAAGCGCCTGGTCGAGCTGGGCCACGACGTGGTCGTGCTGCTCGACTCGGTGACCCGGCTCGGTCGGTCGTACAACCTGGCGGCGCCGGCCAGCGGCCGGATCATGTCGGGTGGTATCGACTCCACCGCGCTGTACCCGCCGAAGCGCTTCCTGGGCGCGGCGCGGAACATCGAGAACGGTGGCTCGCTGACCATCCTCGCCACCGCGCTGGTGGAGACCGGCTCGATGGCCGACACGGTCATCTTCGAGGAGTTCAAGGGCACCGGCAACGCCGAGCTGAAGCTGGACCGGAAGATCGCCGACAAGCGGGTCTTCCCGGCCATCGACATCAACCCCTCCGGCACCCGCAAGGAGGAGGTCCTGCTCGCGCCGGAGGAGCTGGCGATCGTCCACAAGCTCCGCAAGGTGCTGCACTCGCTGGACTCGCAGGCGGCGCTCGACCTCCTGCTGGACCGGCTCAAGCAGTCCCGCACGAACATCGAGTTCCTGATGCAGATCGCGAAGTCCACCCCGGGCGAGTGATCTGAGGTTCTCCGGAGAGGGGCACGGCCTGCGGGCCGTGCCCCTCTCCGCGTACCGGGGCGGGGAGCGGTGGTGAAGTTTTTCTTCGGTTAAGCCGGAGGGTATTGAAACTTCTGTTCAGTCTCGGGTTGACTGTGGTCCATGCGAATCCGCAGTCGATCCGCCCGTCTCGCCGGCGTCCTGCTGCTGACGCCGCTGCTCACGCTCACCGCTCCGGTTCCGCCCGGTGCGGCGGCGGCCACGGCCGAGCCGCGTACCCCGGCCGAGGACGCCCCGGCGGCCTCCTCCCGTCCCGACTCCGCGGTCGCCCTCGCCGGTGAGGCCGGCGTGGAGCCGGCCGGCGGCCTGGAGACCGCGAAGACCACCCGTCCGGTCGCCCCCGGACTCGACCTGACCTCCTTCGACCGGTACGACGCCGACGGCTGGCTGCGGGCCGACGCCCTCACCGCCGACCTCTCCGGCGGCGTGACCGTCGACTACGTCAACTCCGGCGCGGTGACCCGCGACGAGCCGTTGCGCGCGGCCGTGGACCGCTCCCGGGCGGTGGCCGCGGTCAACGGCGACTTCTTCGACATCAACAACTCAGGCGCCGCCCAGGGCATCGGCATCCGCTCCGGCGAGCTGGTCCAGTCGCCGGTCGCCGGGCACACCAACGCCGCCGCGATAAGCGCCGAGGGAATCGGCCGGGTCATCCAGGTCGGCTTCGAGGGCACCGCCACCCTGCCCGCCGGGCCGGTGCCGCTGACCCAGTTCAACAACATGGTGCAGCGCGACGGCGTGGGCGTCTTCACCCCGCTCTGGGGGTCGTACACCCGCCAGCGGGCCGTGGAGGGCGCCGCGCGGGCGACCGAGGTGACGGTGACCGGCGGCCGGGTGGCGACCGTGGCCACCACGGCGGGGGAGGGTCCGATCCCGGCCGGGACCACGGTGCTGCTCGGCCGGGAGGCCGGTGCCGACGCCCTCGCCGCGCTGCGCCCCGGCGACCCGGTCGACCTGACCTGGCGGCCGAAGCCCTCCGACGGGAGCAACCCGCGCGCCGCGGTCGGCGGCGGCAGCGTGCTGGTCCGCGACGGCGTGGTGCAGACCATCGCCGACGCGAGCCTGGCCCCGCGCACCTCGGTCGGGTTCTCCGCCGACGGCCGCCGGATGATCATGCTGACCGTGGACGGCCGGCAGGTGGACAGCCGGGGCGTCACCCAGACCGAGATGGGCCGGATGATGGTCGAGCTGGGCGCGTGGAGCGCGCTCAACCTCGACGGCGGCGGCTCCTCGACCCTGCTGGCCCGGGAGCCGGGCGCGGCGGCGGTCCAGGTGGAGAACAGCCCCTCCGACGGCAGCGAGCGACCGGTGCCGAACGGCCTGGCCATCTACGCCCCGCAGGGCAGCGGCCGGCTCACCGGCTACTGGCTGGAGACCGCGAGCGACCCGACCGCCGCGCCGGGCGTCGCCCCGATCCGCGGCGGCCGGCCGGACCGGGTCTTCCCCGGCCTCACCCGCCGGCTCACCGCGGCGGGCTACGACGAGACGTACGGGCCGGCCGCCGGCGCGCCGCAGTGGCGGGCCAACCCGGCCGCCCAGGGCACCGTGGACGACGGGGTGTTCCGGGCCGGCCGGCCCGGCCGCAGCACCGTCACGGCCTGGCGCGACGAGGCGCGCGGCACCCTCGACCTGACCGTGCTGGGGCCGCTGGAGCGCGTCGACTCCACGGTGGACCGGCTCGGCCTCAACCAGCAGGGCGACAGCGGCCTGTTCGGCGTGGTCGGCTACGACGCGGAGGGGAACACCGCGCCCATCGAGCCGGCCGACCTGAAGCTGGAGTACGACCACGACCTGCTCAACGTCACTCCCACGGCCGACGGCAACCTCGCGGTCAAGGCGCTCGCCGGCACCGGCTCCGCGCTGGTCACCGTCCGGGTCGGCGCGCGGACCACGGTGCTCCCGGTCACCGTCGGGCTCACCGACGTGCCGGTGGCCGGCTTCGACGACGCCGCCTCCTGGAAGTTCAGCCAGGCCCGGGCCAGCGGCGCGGTCGCCCCGGCCGAGGGCCACACCGGCACCGGCCTGAGGATGTCGTACGACTTCAGCCAGTCCACCGGCACCCGCGCCGCGTACGCGGACCCGCCGGCCTGGATCCCGGTGCCCGGCCAGCCGCAGGCGTTCGGCATGTGGATCAAGGGCAACGGCATGGGCGAGTGGCCCAGCCTGCACCTGCACGACGCCCAGGACACCCAGTTCGTCCTGCGCGGCCCCTACCTGACCTGGACCGGCTGGCGGTACGTCGAGTTCACCGTCCCCGCCGGCGTGCAGTACCCGGTGCGGGTGCGCCGGTTCTACGTGGCCGAGACCGATCCGGCCAAGCAGTACCGCAGCGAGGTGGTCATCGACGACCTGGTGGCCCGGGTGCCCCCGACGGTGCAGGCGCCGGAGGAGCCGAACCGCACCGACCGGGTGGTGCTGCGCGACGGCACGGTGGACGGTGCGCCCTGGCGCTTCGCGGTCATGTCCGATGCCCAGTTCGTGGCCGCGAACCCCGACAGCGACCTGGTCGCCCAGGCCCGCCGCACGCTCCGCGAGATCCGCGCGGCGAGGCCGGATTTCCTGCTCATCAACGGGGACTTCGTGGACACCGCCTACCCGGCGGACTTCGCGCTGGCCAAGCGGATCCTGGACGAGGAGCTGGGCGGGGAACTGCCGTACCACTACGTGCCCGGCAACCACGAGATCATGGGCGCGCCGATCAGCAACTTCCGGAGCGTGTTCGGGGACACCTCGCGGGTCTTCGACCACCAGGGCACCCGGTTCGTCACGCTCAGCACGGCCACCGGCTCGCTGCGCGGCGGCGGGTTCGACCAGGTGGAGCTGCTACGGGAGACGCTCGACGCGGCGGCCACCGATCCCGCGGTCGGCTCGGTCACCGTGCTCTTCCACCACCCGCCCCGCGACCCCAGCCCGGCCAAGGCAAGCCAGCTCGGCGACCGGAAGGAGGCGGCCCTGGTCGAGCAGTGGCTGGCCGACTTCCAGCACCGCACCGGCAAGGGCGCGCTGATGGTCAACGGGCACGTCGGCACCTTCCACGCCGACCGGGTGGACGGCGTGCCGTACGTGATCAACGGCAACTCGGGCAAGGAGCCGTCCACCCCGGCCCAGCTCGGCGGCTTCACCGGCTGGACCGAGTTCGGCGTCGACCCGGTGACCCCGGAGGAGGCCGAGCAGGCGCGCCGGGACCCGCTCGCCGAGGGGCCGCGCTGGGTCGCGGCGGAGTTCCACGCCCACGTCGACCGCCTCGCCCTGGCCGCCCCGGCCGAGGTCGCGGTCGGCGCCCCGGCCGCGGTCACGGCCACGCTCACCCAGCCCGGCGGCCGTGCCGTCCCGGTGGCGGCCCCGGTCAGCGCCGACTGGGCCGGCTCGCCGAACCTGCACATCGGCGCGGCCGACGGGGTGAAGCCCTGGCACGTGGCCCGGTTCGATCCGGCGACCGGGCGGCTGACCGCGCTGCGCCCCGGCGCGCAGGTGCTGCTCGCGGTCACCGTCAACGGCGTCCGCGCCGAGGCGACGGTGACCACCGCGGCGGCGGAGGCGCCCGCCGCCTGACGGTCCGGGGGCGCGGAAGGTCCGCCCGCGCCCCCGGACCGGTGGCCCGCCGGCGGGCTCCTCGACCTGGGGGAGGAGCCCGCCGGCGGGCGCGCGTCAGAAGTCGCCCTCGGCGACCTGGAAGACGGTCAGGCCGAGTGACCGCCACATCCGGACGACCTGCTGCCGGTCGTCGAAGACGCCGACCACGCGGTAGGCGTCCCGGATCTCCCGCTCGTAGATCTCCTGCTTGACCACCGAGTCCTTGCGGTGGTCGCCGACCGCCCGCAGGTGCAGCGCCAGGTAGGGGACCTTGACGTGCCGGGCCAGCCAGGCCTCGGTGTCGGCCCGGGCGGTGGCGTCCCGGCCGGAGCAGAAGACCACCCCGTGCCCGGCCGCGTGCATGGCCCGCACCGCCGCGATCACCGCCTCGTTCGGCGCGTCCTCGCCGACCCGGGTCATGTCGTACGGGCTGCGCGACACGTTCAGCGCCACCGTGCCGTCGATGTCGACCAGCACGATGTCCGGGCGCTCCGCGGTCTCCCGCTCCACCAGTGCCGGGCCGCCCGTCCGGGCGGTCGGCACCGGGAGCGGTAACGGCCGGTTCGCCAGGTAACGGTCGTGCAGCCGGCGGATCGCCGCCTCGCCGACCCGGTCGGCCTCGGGGCGCGCGGCGTCCCGGCGCAGGCACTCCTCCAGCGGGACGTCGGTGAAGTCGTGCACCTCGAACGCCGCGCCGTACCGGGCGGCCAGCTCGGCCCAGTCCCGCAGGGTGCGCGAGCGCAGGTTGGTGTCGTCCACGCAGACGCTCACCCGGGCCGCCAGCAGCGCCTCCACCTGGGCGCGCTGGACCCGGGTGACCTGTCCCTCGGCCCACTGGGTGAAGAGCCGCTCGCCGTGCATCATCCGGCGCAGGTCGTCCCGGTTGACCCGGACCACGCCGGGCTGGAGCCGGCGGGCGAAGGTGCTCTTGCCGGAGGCGGGCAGCCCGCGGGTGGCGATCAGGCGGAACATCCCGTACCTCCCGTTCATCCCTCTGCCGCCTCCACGAATGCCCGCCAGGCGGGCGGGAATGCGTACGGGGAGGCGAACGTTACCCCTGCCGGACCTGGTGTGCGGCCCGCTCGACGGGTCGGCGGAAGCCCATGGCACACTGGTCAATCGGCCACCGGTTCCGGTTCACGCCCGAGCCCGTCCTGACGACGGGAGCAAAGACGGCGACCCGGCGACCACCGACGAAAGGACCGAGGCGACATGAAGCCCAACATCCACCCGGAGTACGTGACCACCGAGGTCCGCTGCTCCTGCGGCAACACCTTCACGACCCGCAGCACCGCCAAGGGCGGTTCGATCAGCGTCGAGACCTGCAGCGCCTGCCACCCGTTCTACACGGGCAAGCAGCGCGTCCTGGACACCGCCGGTCGGGTCGCGAAGTTCCAGCAGAAGTACGCCAAGGTTCAGGCCAAGAAGGCCAAGTAGCTCCGTCGACGACGCCCGTGCCCGGCTCCGTGCCGGGCGCGGGCGTTCGTCCGTTTCTGCCCGTTTCTGCCCATCCCTGTCCGGTCGTCGTCGAAGGAGCATCCGCAGCATGAGCAGTGAGCGCCTGGCCGCCCTCCTCGACGAGTACGCCGAGCTGGAGCAGCGGCTGGCCGACCCCGCCATCCACGCCGACCAGGGCACCGCCCGGCGGGTCGGCCGGCGCTACGCGGAGCTGGTCCCGCTGCACAAGGCCGCCGGCGAGCTGGAGCAGGCCCGGGCCGACCTGGCGGCCGCCCGCGAGCTGGCCGCCGAGGACCCGGCCTTCTCGGCCGAGGCGGAGACGATCGCGGCGGCCCTGCCGGCGCTGGAGGAGCGGCTGGCCGAGCTGCTCATCCCGCGTGACCCGCACGACGCCAAGGACGTCATCGTCGAGATCAAGGCCGGCGAGGGCGGCGAGGAGTCGGCGCTCTTCGCCGGCGACCTGCTGCGGATGTACACCCGCTACGCCGAGCGGCGCGGCTGGGTCACCGAGGTGATCGACGCGCAGGACTCCGACCTCGGCGGGGTCAAGGACGTCTCCCTGGCGATCAAGACCAAGGGCGTGCCGGAGGGCGGCAACGGGGTCTGGTCCCGGCTCAAGTGGGAGGGCGGCGTGCACCGCGTGCAGCGCGTCCCGGTGACCGAGTCGCAGGGCCGGATCCACACCAGCGCGGCCGGCGTGCTGGTGCTGCCCGAGGCCGAGGACGTGGACGTCACCATCGACCCGAACGAGCTGCGGATCGACGTGTTCCGCTCGTCCGGGCCGGGCGGCCAGTCGGTCAACACCACGGACTCCGCGGTCCGGATCACCCATGTGCCCACCGGCATCGTGGTCTCCTGCCAGAACGAGAAGTCGCAGCTGCAGAACCGCGAGCAGGCCATGCGCATCCTGCGGGCCCGGCTGCTCGCCGCCGCGCAGGAGCAGGCCGACGCGGCCGCCTCGGACGCCCGCAAGGCGCAGGTGCGCACCGTGGACCGGTCCGAGCGGATCCGCACCTACAACTTCCCGCAGAACCGGATCACCGACCACCGGATCGGCTACACGGCGTACAACCTCGACCTGGCACTCGGCGGCGAGCTGGACGGGGTGCTCGACGCCCTGGCCGAGGCCGACCGCGCCGCCCGGTTGGCCGGCGAGACCGAGCTGGCCCGGCGCTGACCCGCGGCCGGGCCCGCCCGGCGCTCAGCTGGCGCGGAGGCGGTCCTTGGCGCGCAGCATCTCCCGGTCGGCCAGCTCGAACGCGGCGCCCAGCGCCTCCCGGACGCTCACCCCGGTGCCCCCGTCGACCTCGGCGAAGCCGATGCTCACCCCGACCGGGGTGCCGGGGACCAGCGACTCCCAGTCCTCGGTGTGCACGGCGGCCTGGATCCGCCGGGCCACCTCGGCCGCCTCGGCCATGCCGGTCTCCGGCAGCACCACCACGAACTCGTCCCCGCCGTAGCGGGACACGAAGTCGCCCCGCCGCATCACCCGGTTGATCACCCCGGCGATCCGTTGCAGCACCAGGTCGCCGGAGTGGTGCCCGTGCCGGGTGTTCACCGCCTTGAACCCGTCGAGGTCGCAGACGCCGATCACCACCCGCTCGCCCCGGGCCACCACCGCGGCGATGTAGCGCTCCAGCCGGCGCCGGTTGGGCAGGCCGGTGAGCGGGTCGGTGAGCGCCTCGCCCTCGTACCGGGCGGCCTCGCGGCGCATCTCCTCGTGGTCGATCCGGGCGGCGATGCCGTCGATGTAGACGTCCCGCAGCCGGTCGCTGCGCTGCGCGGCCAGCCGGAACGCGTGCCGGTCGGCCCGGTGCGCCGCGGCGTGGTCACCGGCCCGGGCCAGCGCGACGCTGCGCAACCGGGGCGCCTCGGCGGCGCCGAGCGTCTCGTCGGAGACCCGGATGGTGTCCAGCCGGGTGACCGCCTCGATCGGGCGGCCCTCGGCGACGGCCAGGCAGACCTGGCCGAGCTGGCGCAGGTCGCGGGCGCGGGCGCTGTCGCCGCCGTGCCCGAGCAGCCGGGCCGGGTCGGCGTCCCCGCCGGAGTCCACCCGGTCGCCGAGCGCCGCCCGCCGGGCCGCGGCGTAGCCGTAGGCGGCCAGGCTGCTCGGCCGGAGGCTGCCGGCCCGCCCGCGGCGCAGGAAGCGGGCCAGGTCGCCGGCCACGTCGCGGAGCACCCGCAGGCAGCCGTCGCTGTCGCCGTTGTGGTCCAGCGCGACGGCGTTGCGCAGCCGGATGCCGGGCGCGGCGAAGGTCTCCTCCGGGATGCCCGCGGTCAGCCCCACCTGGCGGGCGCGCTCGATCGCGCCCAGCGCGTGCCCATGGAAGCTCAGGTAGGAGTAGGCCATGGCCAGGTCGTGCCAGCCCCACGCGGTGTCCCGGTCCGGGTCGTCGTCGGCGCTCAGCGCCCGGGCCGACCGGACCAGGTGGGTGACGCAGCGGTCCAGTGCGCCCTGGTGGTGTGCGGCGAGCGCGGCGAGGGCGTTGAGGTGCCCGTGCAGGTAGGGCTCGGCCAGGTCCCGGACCGCGGCGGAGGCCTCCTCGATGGCCCGGGTGAACTCGGCCGTCCGACCGAGATTGATCAGGGCGGAGAGGCGCTGCACCAGCGCGTCGGCCCGGGCGCACGGGTCGTCGGTGGTGCGGATGACCCGGTCCAGCAGGGCGCACGCCTCCGCCGACCGGCTGGCCTCCTGCAACGCCCGGGCGCGCCGGAGGGCGTCAACCTGGTCCTCGACCCGGTCGAGCCAGCCCACTCGCGCCTCCCTGTCGGTGTGCGTCCGGACGCACCCGCTCGTGAGGTGACCCGCGACGCTTCATGATTATGTCGTGACCTCCCTCCCGCAACACCCGTCCGAAGGGTCAGAACGCGAGCGCCCCTCACTGGTGGTCGCCCGGGCGGCTCGGGCCCTCGCGGCGGCCGGCGTCGAGGCGCCCCGCGCGGAGGCCGAGCAACTGGCCGCGTACGTGCTCGACGTGCCGCGCGGCCGGCTGGCGCTGGCCGAGGGCTTCAGCCCGGCCCAGCGCGACCGCCTCGACGCGCTGGTCGACCGGCGGGTGGCCCGGGAACCGCTCCAGCACCTCACCGGCGTCGCCGGCTTCCGGCACCTGGAGCTGGCGGTCGGCCCGGGCGTCTTCGTGCCCCGGCCGGAGACCGAACTGCTCGCCGGCTGGGGGGTCGAGCAGGCGCGCCGGTGGCCCGCGCCGCTCGTCGTCGACCTGTGCAGCGGGTCCGGCGCGATCGCCCTCGCGGTCGCCCAGGAGTTGCCGTCGGCCCGGGTGGTGGCGGTGGAGCGGTCGCCGGCGGCGCTGGACTGGCTGCGCCGCAACGCCGCCGAGCGGGCCGCCGCCGGGGACCGGCCGATCGAGGTGATCGCCGCCGACGTCACCGATCCGGAGCTTCTCCCCGAGCTGGTGGGCCGGGTCGACGTGCTGCTCTGCAACCCGCCGTACGTGCCCCGGTCGGTGGTGGTGTCGCCCGACGTGGCCGGCCACGACCCGGACGATGCGGTGTACGGCGGCGCGGACGGGCTGGACGTGATCCGCCCGGTGGTGGGCCGGGCGGCGGCCCTGCTCCGCCCCGGCGGCGCGCTCGGTGTCGAGCACGACGACACCCACGCCACGGCGGTGCCCGCCCTGCTCGCCGCCGACGGCCGCTACGAGCGGGTCGAGGAGCACCGTGACCTGGTCGGGCGGCCCCGCTACGCGACCGCGTCCCGCCGGGCGGACGGCCGACACGCCGACCCCGGCCCGGCGTGGCAGACTGGCTCCTCGTGATGCTCTACGACTGTCGGTCGCCCGCCGACCGGGACCGCGGCATCGCCGCTGCCATCGAGGCAATCAAGAACGGGGAACTCGTCGTCCTGCCGACCGACACGGTCTACGGCATCGGCGCCGACGCCTTCACCCCGTACGCGGTGAAGGCCCTCGCGGACGCCAAGGGTGGCGCCCGGCAGGCGCCCCCGGTGCTGATCGGTTCCCGGCACACCCTCGACGGCCTGGTCTTCTCGCTGCCCCGCTCGGCCCGCGAGCTGGTCGAGGCGTTCTGGCCGGGTGCGCTGACCATCGTGGTGGAGCACTCGCCGAGCCTGGCCTGGGACCTGGGCGACGCCAGCGGCACGGTGGCGGTGCGGATGCCGCTGCACCCGGTGGCGCTGGAGGTGCTGCGGGAGACCGGCCCCATGGCGGTGGCCTCGGCCAACAAGGTCGGCCAGCCGGCCGCGCTCACCGCCGAGGAGGCCCGCGACCAGCTCGGCTACGGCGTCCGGGCCTACCTGGAGGCCGGCCCGGCGCTGGACCCGGTGCCGAGCACCATCGTCGACCTGACCGGCGAGGTGCCCCGGGTGCTGCGCCAGGGGGCGGTGACCCTGGAGAAGCTGCGCGACGTGGTGCCGGACATCCTCGACGAGCGGGGGGTCTGAGTGCCGCCGTTCACCGTCCTGCACGTCTGCATGGGCAACATCTGCCGGTCCCCGATGGCCGAGCGGCTGCTGGTGCTCGCCGTCCGCGAGCGGCTGGGCCGGCTCGGCGTCGACCCGGAGCGCTCGGACGAGCTGGTGCACAGCCACAGCGCCGGCACCGGCGGCTGGCACGCCGGCGAGGAGATGAATCCCCCGGCCGCCCGGCAGGTGACCTCGCGGGGCGGTGCGGCGGACGGGTTCGCCGCCCGCCGGCTCCGCTCCGACCTCATCGACGCCGCCGACCTGGTCCTCACGGCCACCGCCGACCAGCACGAGTACGTGGTGGCGCTGCGCCCGGACGCCGCCGCGCGCACCTTCGTGCTGGGCGAGTTCGGCCGGCTGCTCGGCGGGCTGGACCGGGCCGGGCTGCCGCCGGTGGAGGCCACCCCGGACGCGGTGTACGCCCGGGGCGTGGCGCTGGTGGCGGCGGCGGACGCGGCCCGGCAGGGCAGCGCCGCGCTGCCCACCGACGACCTGGACGATCCCTGGGGCCGCGGTGACCAGTGCTTCAACCGGGTGGCCGACGAGATCGAGGAGACGGTCCAGCCGCTGGCCGCAGCCCTGCTGCCCTGAGGTTCATCCTTTCTCGCGAACTTCCTGCGCGTTTCGCCGAAGACGGCGGTGAAACCGGCAATTCCGGTCATTCTGGACGGGTCCGTACGGCCGGCTCCTGCGGGGAGAGCTGATGAACCGGGCCCATCTCAACAAGCTGTTCACCGTTGTGCTCGCCGGCGTGCTCGCCGGGCTGGCCCTGGCCGCCGCCGCGCTGCCGGCCGCGCTGGTCTTCGGGCTCGGCTTCAAGAACCTCATGCCCTACGCCGCGCTGCCGGAGTCGCTGAAGACGCCGCAACCGGCCCAACGCTCCAACCTCTACGCCAGCGACGGCCGCACCCTGATCACCTCGTTCTACGTGGAGGACCGGGTGGACGTGCCGGTCGGCGAGGTGGCGCCGGTGATGCGGCAGGCCATCGTGGCCGCCGAGGACGTCCGCTTCTACCAGCACCACGGCGTCGACGTGCGCGGCGTGGCGCGGGCCTTCACGGCCAACCGGCGGGAGGGCACCCGGCAGGGCGCCTCCACGCTGACCATGCAGTACGTGCGCAACGCGCTGGCCGGCGACCCCCGGCTCACCGAGGAGCAGCGGGCCAGGGCCACCGAGATCACCGTCGGCCGCAAGATCCGCGAGATGCGGTACGCGCTGGCCCTGGAGCGCCGGATCAGCAAGGACGAGATCCTCGGGCGCTACCTGAACATCGCCTACTTCGGCGCCGGCGCGTACGGCATCGCGGCGGCCAGCAAGCGCTACTTCTCCACCACCCCGGCGCAGCTCACCCTGGCCCAGTCGGCGCTGCTCGCCGGGCTGGTCCGCGCACCGGACACCGACGACCCGATCAACGGCGACGCCGACTCGGCGCTGGGCCGCCGGGCGTACGTGCTGGACCGGATGGTGCAGACCGGGCTGGTGGCCGCGGCGGACGCGGACCGGGCCAAGGCCGAGCAGCTCAACCTCAAGCCCAGCGCCACCCCGAACGACTGCACGGCGGTGCCCGCCGGGCACAGCGACTGGGGCTTCTTCTGCGACTGGTTCACCCAGTGGTGGAACGCCCAGCCCGCGTTCGGCAAGACGGCGGACGAACGGCAGCGCACGCTGCGCCGGGGCGGCTGGTCGATCGTCTCCTCACTCGATGTGGACGTGCAGGCCAAGGCCACCGAGCAGGTGCTGCGGATCTATCCGAACACCAACCAGCGGGCCGCGCCGACCGCGGTGGTGCAGCCCCGCACCGGCCGGGTGCTGGCCATGGCGGTGAACCGCAACTACAGCGTGGCGCCGAACCCGGACACCCGGCAGAACTACCCGAACACGGTCAACCAACTGGTCGCCGGCGGCGCGGGCATCGAGGGCTACCAGGCTGGCTCCACCTTTAAGCTCTTCGCCATGCTGGCCGCGCTGGAGTCCGGGTTGCCGCTGGCCACCGACTTCGACGCCGAGAGCGTCTATGTCACCGACTACCCGATCGACGGCGGCCCGGCGAGCTGCGGCGGCTTCTGGTGCCCGGAGAACGCCAACCCGTTGTGGATGGACGGCCGCCAGACCATGTGGAGCGCCTTCGGCCGGTCGGTGAACACCTACTTCGCCTGGCTGACCGAGCGGGTCGGCGCGGACCGGGTGGTGGAGATGGCCGAGCGGCTGGGCATCGTGTTCCGCTCGCCCGGCGACGCGAAGCTGGCCCGGGACGGCGCGAAGAACTGGGGGCCGTTCACCCTCGGGGTCTCCGCCACCACGCCGCTCGACCTGGCCAACGCGTACGCCACGGTGGCCGCCGAGGGGACCTGGTGCCGGCCCACCCCGATCGCCTCGATCACCGACCCCACCGGGCGGAAGGTGGCCGCCGGCAACCCGGACTGCCGCCAGGTGCTCGACACGGAGGTGGCCCGGGCCGCGGCGGACGCGGGCCGCTGCCCGGTCGGTGACCAGTCGATGTACCGCCGCTGCGACGGCGGCACCGCCGAGGAGCTGGCCCCCGGCCTGCGCCGCCCGCTGTCCGGCAAGACCGGCAGCTCGGAGCGGAACGCGACGGAGACCGTGGTGGCCTTCACCCCGCAGCTCGCCGTCGCGACGATCGCCGCGAACCCGGACAACCCCCGGGACGCCGTCGGCGGCGGGGTCCAGGTCCGCCAGATCGAGGCGGTGGGCCGCCTCCTCGCGTACGCGCTGCGCGACCAGCCCGTCCGGGACTTCGTCCCGCCGAGCCAGAAGGTCGCCTTCGAGCGCACCAGCCCGCGCACCGGCAACTGACCCGGGGCGGGGTCAGCGGGAGCCGGGCCGTTCGGCGCCGCGGGCGATGTTGCGGGCCATGCCGCCGAAGACGACGGCGTGGAACGGGGCGACCGAGGCCCAGTAGAGGTGGCCGGGCAGGCCGTGGGGGAGGAAGACGGCGCGCTGGACGTAGCGGCTGCGGCCGTCGCCGGCCGGCTCGACACGCATCTCCAGCCAGGCCCGGCCGGGCAGCCGCATCTCGGCGCGCAGCCGCAGCAGCTCGCCGGGGACGATCTCCTCGACCCGCCAGAAGTCCAGCGCCTCGCCGACCTGGAGGCGGTGCGGGTCGCGCCGGCCCCGGCGCAGCCCCACCCCGCCGATCAGCCGGTCCAGCCAGCCCCGCACCGACCAGGCCAGCGGGAACGAGTACCAGCCGTGCTCGCCGCCGACCCCCTCGACGACCCGCCAGAGCGCCGCCGGCGGGGCGGCAACGGCCCGTTCCCGCACGTCGGTGTACGCGGTCCCGCCCGACCACTCCGGGTCGCTGGGCAGCGGCTCGGCCGGGGCCTCCGGCACGCTCGCGGTCGACCAGCGGGTCTCCACCTGGGCGTCGCGGACCTTCGCCAGGGCCAGGGCGACCGCCTGGTCGAAGCCGGTCAGCCCGCCGGGCGGGTCGGGCACGTACCTTGCGATGTCGTGCTCCCGGGCGACCGCCTCGTGGACCAGGCTCTCCACCAGCGGCCGGGCGATCGCGTTCGGCACCGGCGTGATGAGACCGACCCAGTAGGAGGAGAGCGCCGGGGTCAGCGGCCGCACCGGCAGGATCATCCGCTGGCGCAGCCCGGCCACCCGCGCGTACCGCTGCATCATCTGCTCGAAGGTGAGCACGTCCGGGCCGCCGATGTCGAAGGCGCGGTTCACCTCGGGCGGCAGGTCCGCGCAGGCGACCAGGTAGCGCAGCACGTCGCGGACGGCGATCGGCTGGATCCGGTTGCGCACCCAGCGCGGGGTGACCATCGCCGGCAGCCGCTCGGTCAGGTGGCGCAGCATCTCGAACGAGGCCGAGCCGGACCCGATGATCACCGCGGCCCGCAGCACCGCCGTCGGCACCCCGCTGTCCAACAGGATCCGGCCGACCTCCGCGCGGGACCGCAGGTGCGCCGACGGGACGTTCCGCTCCGCCGCCGGCTCCGGCCCACCGAGGTAGACCACCCGGCGTACGCCCGCGGCGTGGGCCGCGGCGGCGAAGTTGGCCGCGGCCTCCCGGTCGGCCGCCTCGAACCCGCGCTGGCCGAGCGAGTGGACGAGGTAGTAGGCCACGTCCACGCCCTCGAACGCGGCCGGTAGCGTCTCCGGCCGCCGCAGGTCGCCCTCGGCGATCTCGGCCCGGGACGCCCACGGCACGTCCCGCAGGCGCCCCGCCTTGCGGGCGAGGCAGCGGACGGTGTGTCCGTCGGCCAGCAACCGGGGCGCGAGGCGCCCACCGATGTAACCCGTGGCGCCGGTGACGAGGCATCTCACGGCTTCCAGTCTGCGGCTCCGTAGACTCCTTCGCTGTGGAGAACGCGAGGGACACCTTCTGGGGGCCGGACTTCCAGCAGCTCAGCACCGTCGATCCGGAGATCGCCGAGGTGGTGCTGGGGGAGTTGGCCCGGCTGCGCGGCGGCCTGCAACTGATCGCCAGCGAGAACCTCACCTCGCCCGCGGTGCTGGCGGCCCTCGGCTCCACGCTCACCAACAAGTACGCCGAGGGCTACCCGGGCCGGCGTTACTACGGCGGCTGCGCCGAGGTCGACCGGGCCGAGGAGCTCGGCATCGCCCGGGCGAAGGAGCTGTTCGGGGCCGAGCACGCCAACCTCCAGCCGCACTCCGGCGCGAGCGCCAACCTGGCCGCGTACGCCGCACTCGTGCAGCCGGGCGACACCGTGCTGGCCATGGACCTGCCGCACGGCGGGCACCTGACCCACGGCAGCCGGGTGAACTTCTCCGGGAAGTGGTTCCACCCGGTCGGCTACACCGTCCGCCCGGACACCGAGCTGATCGACTACGACGAGGTCCGCGACCTGGCCCTCGCGCACCGGCCGAAGCTCATCATCTGCGGCGCGACGGCGTACCCGCGGCTGATCGACTTCGCCCGGTTCCGCGAGATCGCCGACGAGGTCGACGCCTACCTCATGGTGGACGCCGCGCACTTCATCGGGCTGGTCGCCGGCCGGGCCATCCCGTCCCCGGTGCCCCACGCCGACGTGGTCACCTGCACCACGCACAAGGTGCTGCGCGGACCGCGCGGCGGCATGATCCTCTGCCGGGAGTCGCTGGCCGCCCGGATCGACAAGGCGGTCTTCCCGTTCACCCAGGGCGGGCCGCTGATGCACGCGGTCGCCGCGAAGGCGGTCGCCCTCCGCGAGGCCGCCCAGCCCGAGTTCCGGGCGTACGCCTCCCAGGTGGTCAGCAACGCCCAGGCGCTCGCCGGCGGGCTGGCCGCCGAGGGCATGCGGCCGGTCTCCGGCGGCACCGACACCCACCTGGCCCTGATCGACCTGCGGGAGACCGGGGTGACCGGCGCCGCGGCCGAGGCGCGCTGCGACGCCGCCGGCATCACGCTGAACAAGAACGCCATCCCGTACGACCCGCAGAAGCCGATGGTCGCCTCGGGTATCCGGGTCGGCACGCCGAGCGTCACCACCCAGGGCATGCGGGAGGGGGAGATGCGCCGGGTCGCGACGCTGATCGCCCGGGCGGTGCGCACCGACCCCGAGTCGCCCGGTGGGGCGGACGAGTTGAGCCGGATCGCCGGCGACGTGACCGAGCTGGTCGGCAGCTTCCCGGCGTACCCCCGTGGCTGAGCCGGGGACGCGCGCGGCGGAGGCGGTCGCGGACCGGGGCTGGCGCCTGCGCCACCTGCCCGTGCTGCTCGTCGCCTCGGTGCTGATGGCCGCCGTGGCGGCGGTGGCCGGCGGGCTGGCCCGCGGCGCGGACGGCGCGCTCGGCGCGGCGGCCGGGGTGGCCGTCACCGCGGTCAGCTACACGCTCACCACGGTGGTGCTGGCCTGGGCCGACGCCCGGGACCCGCAGCTCGTGCTGCCGTTCGGGCTGGGCGTCTACATCGCCAAGATGACCCTGCTCGGCGGGGTGATGGTGCTGGTCGCGTCGACCGGCTGGCCGGGGCTCGTCCCGTTCGCGCTGGGCATCGCCGCGGGCGTGGTGGTCTGGACCGGGGTGCACATCTGGTGGCTGACCACCGTGCACGCCCGCCGCGTCCACACCTGAGCCATCCCAACCTGCGGACGGCGCGCCGGTGTGTCCGCGATCGGTCATTCTCTCAGTGGCGGGAGGGGAGTAGCGTGCCTCCAGACGACTTCGCCCACCCGTGTCCCACACAACCACGTTGTGCGGGGGGTGAGGCACAGCCTCTTCGGCTCGACTGATATCGTTCGCCCCGTCATGGCCGGTGACCAGAAACCCCCCAGCACTGGCGGCCCGGGCGACGTTCCGTCCGGTGCCGGCCAGGGTTGGACCGCGCTCAGCTACCTCATCGGAGGCATGCTCGTGTGGGGCTTCATCGGCTGGCTGGTCGACCGTTGGCTCGACACCAGTGGCATCGCCACCGGGATCGGGATCGTGCTCGGCATGGCCGGGGGGATCATCCTGGTCGTGCGCAAGCTCGGCACGCCTCAATAGGAAGGGACGCGGTGTTCGGACAGGCGAACGTCCTTGCACAGGGCGAGGTCAATTTCCCACCCAGCGTGGAGGATTTCTACCTGCCCAGCATCCTGCCCTGGGGTGCGCACGACTCCTACTGGTTCACCAAGATCACGTTCATGGTCTGGCTGGCCGTCGGGATCCTGATCCTGTTCTTCCTGCTCAGCTACCGCAACCCGCAGCTGGTGCCGACCAAGAAGCAGTGGTTCGCCGAGTCGATCTACGGCTTCGTGCGGAACAACATCGCGGTCGACATGATCGGGCACCAGGGCGTGCGCTTCGCGCCCTACTTCACGACGCTGTTCTGCTTCGTCCTGCTGACGAACGCGTTCGCGATCATCCCGCTCTTCCAGATCTCGCCGAACTCGCACATCGCCTTCCCGGCGTTCCTGGCGATCATCAGTTACGTGCTCTTCAACTACGTCGGCATCAAGCACCACGGCGCCGGCAAGTACTTCAAGAACGCGCTGATCCCGCCGGCGCCGTGGTACATCCTGCCGCTGCTGATCCCGATCGAGGCGTTCTCGACCTTCCTGGTCCGGCCGTTCTCGCTGGCCGTCCGTCTCTTCGCGAACATGTTCGCCGGCCACATGCTCCTGCTGGTCTTCACGCTCGGCGGCTTCGCCATGCTCAACGCCACCGCGCTGCTGGCCCCGGTCTCGCTGCTGTCGTGGGTGATGACGATCGCGCTGACCTTCCTCGAGTTCCTGGTGATCTGTCTGCAGGCGTACGTCTTCACGGTGCTGACCGCCAGCTACGTGCAGGGCGCGCTTGCCGAAGAGCACTGATCCACTTCGCACCAACCGTTGTCGTCCCGCGTGACCGTCACGCGTGATAACCAGGAGGAACCACCAATGAGCATCCTTGCCGAGGTAACGGGCAGCACCGCTGCTATCGGTTACGGCCTGGCCGCCATCGGCCCCGGCATCGGCGTGGGCCTGGTCTTCTCGGCCTACATCCAGTCGACCGCCCGCCAGCCGGAGTCGTCCCGGATGACCCTGCCGTACGTCTGGATCGGCTTCGCCGTCATCGAGGCGCTGGCCCTGCTCGGCGTCGCCTTCGGCTTCGTCTGGGCCGGCACCGCCGCCTGATCCCGTCCCTTTGATCGGGAGGTCTTCCATGTACTTCCTCGCCGCCGAGGGTGGTGAGACGGCCCACAACCCGATCCTGCCGGTCTGGCAGGAGATCGTGGTCGGTGGTGTCGCCTTCATCGTGCTCTGCTTCGTGCTGATGAAGTTCGTCTTCCCCCGCATGGAGCAGACGTTCCAGGCCCGGGTCGACGCGATCGAGGGCGGCATCAAGCGCGCCGAGGCCGCCCAGGCCGAGGCGGGCCAGCTGCTCGAGCAGTACCGGGCCCAGCTCGCGGAGGCGCGTACCGACGCCGCCAGGATCCGCGACGACGCCCGGGCCGACGCCGAGGGCATCCGTCAGGACATCCTCGCCAAGGCGCGCGAGGAGTCCGACCGGATCATCGCCGCCGGCAAGGAGCAGCTCGCCGCGGAGCGGGCCACCATCGTGCGCGAGCTGCGCACCGAGGTCGGCGCCATCGCGGTGGACCTGGCCAGCAAGATCGTCGGTGAGTCGCTCGCCGACGAGGCGCGTCGCAAGGGCACCGTGGACCGGTTCCTGAGCGGTCTCGAGAGCACGGGGGCCCGCTGATGCAGGCCGCCAGCCGGGAGTCGTACAAGGTCGCGGCGGATCGCCTCGACGCGTACGCCCGCGGCGCGGAGCCGTCGGCGGTGGCCTCCACCGCCGACGACATCCTCTCCGTCGCCGCCCTGCTGCGGCGCGAGCCGCGGCTGCGCCGGGCGCTCTCCGACCCGGCCCGCAGCGGTGCGGACCGGAGCGGTCTGCTCGGCGACATGCTGCGTGGCCGGATCGGCGCCGACGCGCTCGACCTGCTCGCCTCGCTGGTCTCCGGCCGCTGGTCGGCTCCGTCGGAACTCCTCGACGGCGTCGAGCGGCTGGGCGTCGAGGCGCTCCTGGCGAGCGCCGACAAGGCCGGCGAGCTGGGCGAGGTCGAGGACGAGCTGTTCCGCTTCGGGCAGGTCGTCTCCGGCTCCCCGGAGCTGTCCAACGCGCTCTCCGACCCGATGGCCCCGGCCGAGCGGCGGGCCACCCTGGCCGACCAGCTGCTCGACGGCAAGGCCCGGCCGATCACCGGTTACCTCGTCGGTGCCGCGCTCGCCGGCTTCGGGGGACGCTCCTTCACCGGGGCGCTCACCCGGCTGGTCGAGCTGGCCGCCGACCGGCGGGACCGTCAGGTCGCGTACGTGACCGTGGCGGCTCCGCTGAGTGACGAGGAGGAGCGACGCCTCGGTGCCCGCCTCTCCGAGATGTACGGTCGGGAGGTCTCCGTCAAGCAGACGGTGAACCCGGACGTGCTCGGTGGGGTGAGTGTGCGGGTCGGCTCCGACCTGTACGACGGCACCGTCCTGCGCCGCCTCAACGAGACCCGCAACGCGCTCGCGAAGCGCTGATCAGCGTCTTAGCAGCCCTGATTCGACGCCATCGGACCGGTCGGTACTAGGTATCCCCGGGCCCCTGATACTTAAGGAAGCAGAGGATGGCCGAGCTGACCATCTCGACGGAGGAGATCCGCGGCGCCCTGGAGCGCTACGTCTCCTCCTACACGGCCGACGTCTCCCGTGAGGAGGTCGGCACCGTCGCCGACGCCGGCGACGGCATCGCCCACGTCGAGGGTCTGCCCTCGACCATGACCAACGAGCTCCTGGAGTTCGAGGACGGCACGCTCGGCGTGGCGCTGAACCTCGACGTCCGGGAGATCGGTGTCGTCGTCCTCGGTGACTACGGCGGGATCGAAGAGGGCCAGCGGGTCAAGCGGACCGAGCGGGTGCTCTCGGTGCCGGTCGGCGACGCCTTCCTGGGCCGCGTGGTCAACGCGCTCGGCCAGCCGATCGACGGCCTCGGCGACATCGCGAACGAGGGCTACCGCGAGCTGGAGCTGCAGGCTCCGAACGTGATGGCCCGGCAGTCGGTCTTCGAGCCGATGCAGACCGGCATCAAGGCCGTCGACGCGATGACCCCGATCGGCCGCGGCCAGCGCCAGCTGATCATCGGTGACCGGAAGACCGGCAAGACCACGGTCGCCCTGGACACCATCCTCAACCAGCGGGAGAACTGGCGCTCCGGCGACCCGACGAAGCAGGTTCGCTGCATCTACGTCGCCGTCGGCCAGAAGGCCTCCACCATCGCCTCCATCAAGGGGACGCTGGAGGAGGCCGGCGCGATGGAGTACACCACCATCGTCGCCTCCCCGGCCTCGGACCCGGCCGGCTTCAAGTACCTCGCCCCGTACACCGGCTCGTCCATCGGCCAGCACTGGATGTACGGCGGCAAGCACGTCCTGATCGTCTTCGACGACCTGAGCAAGCAGGCCGAGGCGTACCGGGCCGTGTCGCTGCTGCTGCGCCGCCCGCCGGGCCGCGAGGCCTACCCGGGTGACGTCTTCTACCTGCACTCCCGGCTGCTGGAGCGCTGCGCCAAGCTCTCCGACGAGCTGGGCGGCGGCTCGATGACCGGTCTGCCGATCATCGAGACCAAGGCGAACGACATCTCGGCGTTCATCCCGACCAACGTCATCTCCATCACCGACGGCCAGATCTTCCTGGAGACCGACCTGTTCAACCAGGGCGTCCGGCCGGCCATCAACGTCGGCACCTCGGTCTCCCGGGTCGGTGGCGCCGCGCAGGTGAAGCCGATGAAGAAGGTCGCCGGCTCGCTGCGGCTCAACCTGGCCCAGTACCGCGAGCTGGAGGCGTTCGCCGCCTTCGCCTCCGACCTGGACCGGGCCTCCCGCGCCCAGCTGGACCGCGGCTCCCGCCTGGTCGAGCTGCTCAAGCAGCCGAACTACTCGCCGTACCCCGTGCAGGAGCAGGTCGTCTCCGTGTGGGCCGGCACCGAGGGCAAGCTGGACGACATCCCGGTGGGCGAGGTCCGTCGCTTCGAGTCGGAGTTCCTCCAGTACCTCCGGCACAAGCACGAGGGCGTCCTGGCCGGCATCGCCGACAACAAGTGGGACGACGACATCATCGGCTCGCTCGACTCGGCCATCACCGAGTTCAAGAAGGTCTTCCTGGGCAAGGAGGACGAGGTCCGGCTCAACGAGCCGGCCGCGCAGCCGATGGAGGGCGAGGAGAACCGCGAGACGGTGACCCGCTTCCGCGACGGCTCGACCGACCGCCCGGCTGAGAGCTGACGATGGCCGCGCAGGTTCGCGTTCTTCGTCAACGGATCCGCTCGGCGAAGTCGATGAAGAAGATCACCAAGGCGATGGAGCTCGTCGCGACGAGCCGCATCGCCAAGGCCCAGGCCCGGGTGGCGGCTTCGCTGCCGTACGCCCAGGCCATCACCGGCGTGCTCACGGCGCTGGCCTCGAACGCGCGGATCGACCACCCGCTGCTCACCCCGCGCGAGCGGGTGCGGCGGGCGGGCGTCCTGCTCGTCACGGCCGACCGTGGCCTGGCCGGTGGTTACAGCACCAACGCGATCCGGACCGCGGAGTCGCTGATCTCCCGGCTGCGTGCCGACGGCAAGGAGCCGGTGCTCTACGTCGTCGGCCGCAAGGGCGTGACGTACTACCGGTTCCGCAACCGGGAGATCGCGGCGAGCTGGACGGGCTTCTCCGAGCAGCCGGGCTTCTCCGACGCCCGCGAGGTGGGCGAGACGCTGATCAAGGCGTTCTCGGCCGGCGCGGACGACGTGGACAACCAGGCTGGGGCGGACGGGATCCTCGGCATCGACGAGCTGCACATCGTCTACACCGAGTTCCAGTCCCTGATGACCCAGACTCCGGTCGCGAAGATCATCGGCCCGATGCAGGTCGAGGACCGGCCGCGGTCCGAGGGCCTGCTGCCGGCGTACGAGTTCGAGCCGGAGGCGGAGGCGCTGCTCGACGCGCTGCTGCCGAAGTACATCAACACGCGGATCTACGCGGCGTTGCTGGAGTCGGCGGCCAGCGAGTCGGCGGCCCGTCGGCGGGCGATGAAGAGCGCCACCGACAACGCCGAAGAGATGATCGAGAAGTACACGCGCGAGATGAACTCGGCCCGCCAGGCCGGGATCACCCAGGAGATCAGTGAGATCGTCGGCGGCGCGAACGCGCTGGCCGCGTCGGGAAGTGAAGTGTGATGACTGCCCCAGTAGAGACCAAGACGGCCACGGGTCGCGTGGTCCGGGTCATCGGCCCGGTCGTCGACGCCGAGTTCCCGCGCGACGCCATGCCGGACCTGTTCAACGCCCTGCACGTGGACGTGACGCTCTCCGGCGGCGAGAAGACGCTGACCCTCGAGGTCGCCCAGCACCTGGGTGACAACGTGGTCCGCGCCATCTCGATGCAGCCGACCGACGGCCTGGTCCGCGGCTCCGAGGTCCGGGACACCGGCTCGCCGATCACCGTGCCGGTGGGCGACGCGGTCAAGGGCCACGTGTTCAACGCGATCGGCGAGGTCCTCAACCTCACCGAGGGCGAGACGCTCGAGGCGGACGACCGCTGGCAGATCCACCGCAAGGCCCCGGCCTTCGCGGACCTGGAGCCGAAGACCGAGATGCTGGAGACCGGCATCAAGGTCATCGACCTGCTGGCCCCGTACGTCAAGGGCGGCAAGATCGGCCTGTTCGGCGGCGCGGGCGTGGGCAAGACGGTGCTCATCCAGGAGATGATCACCCGCGTGGCCCGGAA
Organism: Micromonospora sp. I033; assembly: GCF_053890995.1. Classification (NCBI taxonomy): domain Bacteria; kingdom Bacillati; phylum Actinomycetota; class Actinomycetes; order Micromonosporales; family Micromonosporaceae; genus Micromonospora; species Micromonospora sp. I033. The sequence continues at coordinate 37,703 of NZ_JBSSLX010000025.1, forward strand.
CTTCGGTGGTACCTCGGTCTTCGCCGGCGTGGGTGAGCGCACCCGTGAGGGCAACGACCTCATCGCCGAGATGACCGAGTCCGGCGTCATCGACAAGACCGCGCTGGTCTACGGCCAGATGGACGAGCCGCCGGGCACCCGGCTGCGGGTCGCCCTCTCCGCGCTGACCATGGCGGAGTACTTCCGCGACGTGAAGAAGCAGGAGGTGCTGCTCTTCATCGACAACATCTTCCGCTTCACCCAGGCCGGTTCCGAGGTCTCCACGCTGCTCGGCCGCATGCCGAGCGCCGTGGGTTACCAGCCGACCCTGGCCGACGAGATGGGCGAGCTCCAGGAGCGGATCACCTCCGTCCGGGGCCAGGCCATCACCTCGATGCAGGCGATCTACGTGCCCGCCGACGACTACACCGACCCGGCGCCGGCCACCACGTTCGCCCACCTGGACGCGACCACCAACCTGGAGCGGTCGATCTCCGACAAGGGCATCTACCCGGCCGTGGACCCGCTGGCGTCCTCGTCCCGGATCCTCGCCCCGGACTTCGTCGGCGCCGAGCACTTCGCGGTCGCCACCGAGGTGAAGCGAATCCTGCAGCGCTACAAGGACCTGCAGGACATCATCGCCATCCTCGGCATCGAGGAGCTCTCCGAGGAGGACAAGGTCACGGTGGGCCGGGCCCGCCGGATCGAGCGCTTCCTGTCGCAGAACACCTACGCCGCCGAGCAGTTCACCGGCGTGCCGGGCTCGACGGTCCCGATCAAGGAGACCATCGAGGCGTTCAAGAAGATCAGCGAGGGCGAGTACGACCACTTCCCCGAGCAGGCGTTCTTCATGTGCGGCGGTCTGGAGGACCTCGAGAAGAAGGCCAAGGAGCTGATGGAGGGCTGAGAGCCCGCTCACACTCCACAGAGGCCGTCTCGACGAATGTCGGGGCGGCCTCTGCCTGTTCGGGGCCCCTCGTTACCAGATGCCCGGTTCCTCGGCAAGCGGCTCGCCGAACCGCGCGGTACCGTTCGTGACACGACGCTCACATCATGAGCGTTGATCTCTTGCAACGAAACGGATCCGCGCGCCCGTCTACCAGTCGTGGGCGTGACGATTGGAGATGCTCGTGGATGAGGCCGGCACGGACCGCGGCAAGCGGTCCATGTGGCGCGGCGTGCCGCGGTGGGCCCGGGTCTGCACCATCCTCGGCGTCGTCATGATGGTGCTCAGCGGCTCGGTGCTGGTGGGCTACCACGCGCTGGTCGCCCGCTACGAGGGCGCGGTCGGCAAGGGGGACCTCTTCGGCGACCAGGCGGCCGGGGCCAAGGAGAAGAAGAGCGACATCAAGGGCCCGCTCAACATCCTGCTGGTCGGCGTCGACCCCCGCAACGCGAAGGCCAGGCCGCTGGCCGACTCGATCATGATCCTGCACGTGCCGGCCGGCATGGACCGGGGCTACCTCTTCTCACTGCCCCGCGACCTGCGGGTGGAGATCCCCGAGTTCTCCAAGGCCAACTACCCGGGCGGCACCGACCGGCTCAACGCCGCCATGTCGCGCGGCAGCGTGGTGGAGGGGCAGAACCCGAGCACGGCGCAGGGCTTCGAGCTGCTCGCCAAGACCGTCCAGCAGGTGACCGGGATCGAGCGCTTCGACGCCGGGGCGATCATCAACTTCACCGGCTTCAAGAAGATCGTCGACGCCATGGGTGGCGTCGACATGTACATCGAGCGCGACGTCAGGTCCGAGCACCTGCAGCCGGACGGCACGCCGCGGCAGCTCCGGCCGGGCGGCGGCGGCTACCTCGGCCCGCAGGCCGAGTACAAGAAGGGCAACGCCCACCTCAAGGGTTGGCAGGCGCTGGACTACGTCCGGCAGCGCTACCCGAAGAACGGCGTGCCGGACGCCGACTACGGCCGGCAGCGGCACCAGCAGCAGTTCATCAAGGCGATGGTGAGCCAGGCGTTCAGCGCCGACGTGGTGGCCAACCCGGTGAAGCTGGACAAGGTGCTCCGCGCGGCCGGCCAGTCGCTGGTCTTCAACGGCCGGGGCAACAGCGTGGTCGACTTCGCCCTCGCCCTGAAGGGCATCCGGCCCGACTCGATCGAGACGATCAAGCTGCCCGGCGGCCCGGTGGAGACCAGCCGCGGCTACCAGGGGGAACAGTTGCTGCCGCCGGCCGAGGACTTCTTCGCCGCGCTGCGCAACGAGCAGGTCGACGCGTTCCTGCTGGAGCACCCCGACTTCAAGCAGAAGAGCAAGTAGCGTGAGCGCCAACGGGCCTCGGCGGGTGCCGGGGCCCGTTGGCGTGACCGTGGCGCAGCTCTCGCCACCCGCGTTGGGTGGGCCTCGGGGGCGCGACTAGACTTTCGGCAATCCGCCGCCGCAGCAAGGAGACAGCGTGGCACAGCAGCTTCACGTCGAGCTCGTAGCCGTCGAGGAGAAGGTCTGGTCCGGCGAGGCCGAGATGGTCGTCGCCCGGACGACCGAGGGTGAGCTGGGTGTGCTGCCGGGGCACGCGCCCCTGCTCGGCCAGCTCGCGGAGCCCAGCCAGGTACGCATCAAGCAGGCCGGTGGCGAGCAGCTCGCGTACGACGTGGCGGGCGGCTTCCTGTCGGTGTCCGACGAGGGCGTGACCGTCCTCGCCGAGAGCGCCACCCCGGCCACTCCGGCGCGCTGAGCCGACCCGCCGATGGAGATCGTGGAAGGGATCGGAATCGGCGTCGCGGTCATCTTCGCGGCGCTTCTGATCCTCTTCATCCGGCGGGCCCTGTTCACCCGCAGCGGAGGCATCATCCGGCTCAGCGTCCGGGTGTCCACGATCCTCGACGGCCGGGGCTGGTCGCCCGGCTTCGGCCGCTTCGTCGGCGACGAGCTCCGCTGGTACCGCATGTTCAGCTTCGCCCTGCGTCCCAAGCGGGTGCTCTCCCGCAAGACGCTGGCCGTGGAGCGGCGCCGGCTGCCCGAGGGCCAGGAGCGGCTCTCCATGCCGGCCGACTGGGTGATCGTGCGCTGCACCAGCAACCACGCCCCGGTCGAGATCGCCATGGCACGGTCCACGGTCACCGGCTTCCTCTCCTGGCTCGAGGCCGCCCCACCCGGGGCGGTCTCGCCGCGTCTGGCCTCCCAGGACTGGCCCGCCGCCTGACCCACGCGCCCCGCCCTCCGGTCCGGCGTGCTGGGCGGTGTCCGGCGTGAGCGGATACCGCCACTAGGCGACCTGGCGTGCTCCTTCCGTGATCCGCTCCACCTCGGCGTGGTGGCGGTATCGGCTGGCGCCGGACACCGCCATCTCGGCGAGCTGGAGTCGATCACGTCCGGTCGGCCAGGCCTGTTGACCGGCTGATGTCTGGCTGAAGGCGGAGCTGCCCTGGCCAACTCGGACCTGGGGGGTGAATGTCCGGTTCGCGCCGGACTCCTAGGCCGTGAGTGGAACGCTATGGGTGTCTCCGGGGCCCGGATACACCCATGCTGTTCCACCGACGGTGTCTGCCTGGGCGGGATGTCCGGTTCGTCGGGTGGCCGGCGGCACCCTGGCGGCGGAATGGCGGGCGGGCGGCGGTCGTTGTATCCCCGTGAACGACCGGGGAAGACGACGCCCCGCTCCGCGGGGTGGCCAGCCACCGCCCCCGCTAGGCGGGTGGCCAGCCCCCTTCGGACCGCCCGCCGAGGTGAGTGTGCCGGGCCCGGAATGATGGTGGGCCGCCGGTCGTTGTACATGGTCCCGGCGCGACGAAGTGGCTCCGCCCCGCGCGTCGGATGATCCCCCCCAAGACTTTCTTGAGCGCCTGACGGTGCTTGCGCACCGCCGACCCCCATCGGCGTGGTGCGCCAACCCCCGAATGGAGCTTCTCTGATGAACACGATGCTGCGTAAGAGCGTTCTCGGTATTGCTGGTCTGGCCTTCACCGGTGGTGTCTTCGCCGGTCCGATCGCCGCCCACGCCGACGCCGGTCCGGTGCAGGGCACCAAGCCTGTGGCGGTGAGCGTGCAGGGTGACAAGCTCATCCCGCACGGCGTGCAGGGCACCCAGTCCAAGATCGATCTGAACGACGAGCAGACCGCGAATGCGAAGGCGATCATCGCGGCGACGAAGAAGGCCGGTCTGCCGGAGCGGGCCGCGGTCATCTCGATCGCCACGAGCCTTCAGGAGTCGAAGCTGGAGAACCTGGGTCACCTCGGCGACAAGAATGACCACGACTCGCTGGGTCTGTTCCAGCAGCGCCCGTCCAGTGGTTGGGGTTCGCCGGAGCAGATCACCGACCCTGAGTACTCGACGCTTGCGTTCCTGAAGGGTCTGAAGCAGGTTGACGGCTGGCAGGACATGCCGCTGACCGAGGCCGCCCAGACCGTGCAGGTCTCGGCCTACCCGGACGCGTACGCGCAGTGGGAGCAGCAGGCCGCCGACATCACCGCCCAGCACTGGAACAGCTGACCCAAGCAAACAACGCTGGCCGGCACCCCGAACACGGGGTGCCGGCCAGCGGCGTCTCCAGCACCGGACGGCCGAGATTCGAAGGCCGGCGGCGGGTGCCCGGACCGGTTAGTCGAGGTCGGCGACCAGCTCGACCTCGTACCCCTGCTTGTCGGAGAGGTAGGCGGCGTAGGTCCGCGGGCCGCCGGCGTGCGGGTGGCGGTTTGGGAAGAGCAGTTCCCAGCCGTGCCCGGGCGCGGCGGTGACCAGCCGATCCACGGCGGCCGGCGGGCCGGCGTGGAAGGCCAGGTGGTTGAGGCCCGGCGCGCACCGGTCGTGGGTGCGCCCGGTGAGCGCCGGGGATTCCTCCATCACCAGGTACGTCGGGCCGAGCCGCCAGGACCGGCCGGCGGGCCAGTCCTGGTAGGGCACCCAGCCCAGCTCGCCGAGGAGCCAGCCCCAGCTACGGGTGGCGGCGGCGAGATCGGGTATCCACACCTCCACGTGGTGCAGCGCGCCGACGGTCAGCGCCTGCCGCCCGGCACCCATAGCACATCCCCATCCGGATTTGCCGTTCTTGACAGGATAAAGAGCAGATCGGAGAGCCGGTTGAGATACTTTGCCGGGAGCGTGCTGGTCCGGTCCGGGTCGTGTGCGACCAGCGCCCACGCCGCACGCTCGGCACGCCGGGCGGTCGTCCGTGCCACGTGCAGCAGCGCCGCGCCAGCGGTGCCGCCGGGGAGGATGAAGGAGTCGAGCTTGCTCAGGCGTGCGTTGTACTCGTCGCACCAGCCCTCGAGGCGCTCCACGTACTCCTCGGTGACCCGCAGCGGCGGGTACTTCGGGTCCGGCTCCACCGGGGTCGCCAGGTCCGCGCCGACGTCGAACATGTCGTTCTGGATCGACCCCAGCACCGCCCGCAGCTCGTCCGGGAGCTGCCCTAGGGCGAGGGCGACGCCGATCGCGGCGTTGCACTCGTCCACGTCCGCGTACGCGGCGATCCGCGGATCGGTTTTCGGCACCTGCTCGTTGTTGCTCAGCCTGGTCATGCCGGCGTCGCCGGCCTTGGTGTAGATGCGCGTGAGGTGGACGGCCATGACGCACAGCCTACGGATACCGGACCTGACCATCCCGGCGCGGCCGGCCCGCGTCGCCTGGCCGGCCGGGGTGGGGCCGGGTGATGCCGGCGACCCGGGGGTCAACGACGTTGACGTCATCCGGGTGCTCGGTGAGTCCCGGCTGGCCGGCACCGTGCACGTGGTCGGGGCCAAGAACTCCGCGCTGAAACTGATGGCGGCGGCGCTGCTCGCCCCGGGGCGCAGCGTGATCACCAACGTTCCCCGGATCACCGACATCGCCATCATGGGGGAGGTGCTGCGCCGGCTCGGCTGCGTCGTACGCTTCGCCGCCGACGACCCGGTCGACCCGATGGTGGCCCGCGGCGGGGTGGAACGGTCCCGGTCGGTGGTGATCGACGTGCCGGAACAGCCGGGCGCGGAGGCCGACTACGACCTGGTCCGCCGGCTGCGGGCGTCGATCTGCGTGCTCGGCCCGCTGCTGGCCCGCCGCGGGTACGTGCGGGTGGCCCATCCCGGCGGGGACGCCATCGGCTCGCGCGGCCTGGACATGCACATCGCCGGGCTGGCCCGGATGGGCGCGGAGATCTCCGGCGAGCACGGCTTCGTCATCGCCGAGGCCCCGGACGGGCTGCACGGCGCGGACATCCCGCTGGACTTCCCGAGCGTCGGCGCCACGGAGAACCTGGTGATGGCGGCGGTGCTGGCGCGGGGCACCACGACGATCGACAACGCGGCCCGGGAGCCGGAGATCGTCGACATCTGCACCATGCTGAACCGGATGGGCGCCCGGATCGAGGGAGCCGGCACGTCGACCCTGCACATCGTCGGGGTGCCCGAGCTGCGCCCGGTCCGGCACGCCACGGTGGGGGACCGGATCGTCGCCGGGACCTGGGCGTTCGCCGCGGCGATGACCCGGGGCGACGTGACCGTGACCGGCGTCGACCCGGCCTACCTGGAGGTCGCGCTGGACAAACTGGTCTCGGCCGGCGGCCTGGTGGAGACCCGGGGCGGCGCCTTCCGGGTACGCATGGACGACCGGCCGAAGGCCGTTGACGTGGTCACCCTGCCCTTTCCGGGCTTCGCCACCGACCTGCTGCCGATGGCGATCGGGCTCGCCGCGGTCAGCGACGGGGCCTCGCTGATCACCGAGAACATCTTCGACGGCCGGTTCATGTTCGCCAACGAGATGATGCGGCTCGGCGCGGACATCAAGACCGACGGCCACCACGCCCTGGTCTGCGGCCACGAGCGCCTCTCCGGCGCCCCGGTGCGCGCCACCGACATCCGGGCCGGCGCCGGCCTGATCATCGCCGGGCTCTGCGCCGACGGGGTCACCGAGGTCTCCCACGTGCACCACGTCGACCGCGGCTATCCGGACTTCGTGGCCGATCTGCGGGCCCTCGGCGTGGAGGTGGAACGCGGAACCGCGCCCGACGAACCGGACCTCGCCATCTGAGGGACCGCCCTTAGCAGTCGTTCAGCCTCGCGGATTAGGGTGCTGGCAGACACTCAATCGCAGCGAGGGAGAAGCAGATGGCGGGTCGACTCGCGGTCGTCGGTGCCGGGCTGATGGGCTCGGGCATCGCCCAGGTGGCGGCGCAGGCGGGCTGGCAGGTGACGCTGCGGGACCTGGACGACGCGGCCACCAAGCGGGGCGTCGACGGCATCCGGAAGTCGCTGGAGAAGTTCGCCGAGAAGGGGAAGATCGAGGCGTCCGAGGTCGAGTCGACCCTGGCCCGGATCACCCCGACCACCGAGCTGGAGGCGGCGGCCGACGCGGACATCGTGGTCGAGGCGGTCTTCGAGAAGATCGAGATCAAGCACGAGGTGTTCCGCGCGCTGGACAAGATCTGCAAGTCCGACGCGGTGCTGGCCACCAACACCTCGGCCATCCCGGTCACGCAGATCGCCACCGCCACCGAGCGCCCGGAGTCGGTCGTCGGCACCCACTTCTTCTCGCCGGTGCCCATGATGAAGCTCTGCGAGCTGGTCCGCGGCTACAAGACCAGCGACGCGGCCCTGGCCACGGCCAAGGCGTTCGCCGAGGAGATCGGCAAGACCGTCGTGGTGGTCAACCGGGACATCGCCGGCTTCGTCACCACCCGGCTGATCTGCGCCCTCGCCATGGAGGCCGTCAAGCTGGTCGAGGCCGGCGTGATCTCCGCCGAGGACCTGGACACCGCCTGCAAGCTGGGCTTCGGCCACGCCATGGGCCCGCTGGCCACGGTCGACCTGACCGGCGTGGACGTGCTGCTCAACGCCACCCGGAACATCTACACCGACACCGCCGACGAGAAGTTCTTCCCGCCGGAGCTGCTGCAGCGCATGGCCACCGCCGGCGACCTGGGCCGCAAGACCGGCCAGGGCTTCTACGCGTACTGAGTCGTGCGCAGCGCGCCCCCGGCCGTCGTGGCCGGGGGCGTCACGCTTTCCGGGGCGGGGTGAGGGCCGTGCCGACCAGGGCGAACGCGTCCGGGATGACGGTGCCCCAGTAGGCGAAGTTGTGCCGTCCGTCGGCCCAGGCCGCGCGTACCGGGCGCTCGGGCAGCGCCCGGGCCAGCGCGCGGACGTCCCGGAGGAAGTTGTCCTGCCGGCCGCACCAGAGGCCGACCGGGGTGCCGCGCAGCCGCTCCACCCCGCCGAACACCGCGTCGCCGGGCCGGACCGCGGGGGAGAAGGCGGCCACCGCGCGCAGCCAACCCGGGTACGCCTCGGCGAGCAGCAGCGCCCCGAACCCGCCCATCGACCAGCCCCACACGGCGAGCCGGCTGCTGTCGAAGCCGCGCCGGGCGCACCAGGTGGGCAGCTCCTCGCGGACCATCCGCTGCGGGTCGTCGTCGCCGGAGCGGCGCCAGGAGAGCCGGCCGCCGGTGGCCCCGGCCAGCGCGAACGGGGGAGCGCCGCGGCGCACCGCGTCGGTGAGGAAGCGGGCCAGCCCGAACCGGCCGTAGTCCCGGGGTGTGGCCGAGGCGCCGTGCAGCACCAGGCAGACGGGCAGGCCGCGACCGTCGCCGTACCCTTCGGGCACGGCCGTCCAGAAGTCCACCTCGCGGCCGCGGGCCCCGGAGGCGATCCGGATGAGCCGCTCGTCGCCGGCCGGCGCGTCCGGCACGGCGGGCGCCGGCCCGGGCCGGGGCTCGGCGAGTTGCCGGGCGGTGAGCCCGCCGACCACCGCGACGCCGGCCACGCCGGCACCGGCCGCCAGCAGCGTGCGCCGGGTCAGGATGTGCGCCATGCCGGCGAGTGTGCCACCTGCGGTGTGCGGAAGGACCCCTGCGCTACGCGAGGCGTTGACCGGAAACCCTTCCTCCGCCGTCAGGCGGGGTGTGGGGGGTCGTT